>JBHLRJ010000023.1:0-6740 GCA_048882645.1 Candidatus Thorarchaeota archaeon | reverse complement strand
GTACGTTAATTGGTTGGGCGGGATTAGGTGATGGGTTGATCACGGTTACCTTCTATGCTAACGATTCTGCCGGAAATCAATTTTCTGATTCGGTTGATATTAATAAAGATACAGTAAATCCCACAATTGATATTGTATCTCCCTCCGGTGGGGAAATATTTGATGCTACAGTCCCCAGTTTTACTGTGGAAATATTTGACCCAAATATAGATAAAATGTGGTACACTTTAACTGGTAAACCAACTAAAAATTTCTTCTTGACGAACGGTACGTTAATTGGCTGGACGGGATTAGGTGATGGGTTGATCACGATTACATTCTATGCTAACGACTCTGCAGGAAATGAGTTTTCTGACTCAGTCGATATTTATAAGGATACCGCAGCTCCCACAATTAATATCCTATCTCCTTCCGGTGGGGAATTCTTTGATGCTATAGTTCCCAGTTTTATTGTGGAGATATCTGACGCAAATATAGATAAGATGTGGTATACTTTAACGGGTGATCCAACCGTTTATTTCTTCTTGAATAATGGTACGTTTAATGGTTGGGCAGGTTTGCCAGATGGACTAATTACCATTACATTCTATGCAAATGATTCCGCGGGAAACGAACATTCTGATTCAGTGAGTGTTATTAAGGATACTGTTGCTCCTACTATTAATATCATATCTCCATCAGAAGATCAAATCTATAATGTAACTGTTCCAAGCTTTATCGTGGAAATATCTGATTCAAATATAGATAAGATGTGGTATACATTTGCAGGAGATCCTACCCTATATTTCTTCTTAACAAATGGCTCGTTAAATGGATGGGTAGGTTTACCAGATGGGTTAACTACCATTACGTTCTATGCAAATGATTCTGCAGGAAATGATCATTATGATTCGGTGAATGTTATTAAAGATACTGTCGCTCCCTCTATTAATATAATTGCTCCATCAGATGGGCAGTATTTTAATGCAATTGTTCCAAGCTTTATTGTAGAAATCTTTGATGAAAATTTGGATAAGATGTGGTATACATTCGCAGGAGATCCTACCTTATATTTCTTTACTGTTAATAGTACTTTAAATGGGTGGTTAGGGTTACTAGATGGGTTAATTGCCATTACGTTCTATGCGAATGATTCTGTTGGAAATGAATCTTTTGATACTGTTAACGTCAATAAAGATGTTACCCCTCCAACAGTGGTCGTGAATTCACCTGGAAATAATACTTATTGGAATATAGTTCCATCAGTTCAAATTACAGTTTCTGATATAAATTTTCATAGCGTTTGGTATATCATTGAAGGAACCAAAGTTATGCTGACAAATGGAGTGTCGGAACCTTTAGCCATTATTATTTGGAATAGCTTACTAGAAGAGCAACAGTTTATTATGAATATTTTTGCCAATGATTCTGCAGGTAACATCAATAATACATTCAGCTTAACTCTCTATAAAGATGTAATAATACCGTCCTTGACAATAAACCAACCTGTGAATAATACGTATTGGAATTCTGAACCTGATATTCAAATCACTGCAACAGATACCTATTTTGATTCTGTATGGTATGTGGTTGGGGGGACCAAAATAATGCTCAATAACGGTGTTCCTGAGCCTTTTGACTCAACTATTTGGCTTAGTTTGCCGGATGAAAGTCAATTTGTAATTTACTTCTATGCTAACGATTCAGCAGGAAACATAAATAATACGTATAGTATAATTCTATACAAAGATGTACTAACACCGTCTTTGGTAATAAACCAACCTACAAATAATACATATTGGAATTCTGAACCTGATATCCAAATCACTGTTTCAGATATGTACTTTAATTCTGCATGGTACATCGTAGGAGGGACCAAAATTATGCTTACAAACGGTGTTCCTGAACCCCTTGACTTATCAATCTGGAATAGTTTGCCAGCTGAAAGTGAATTTATTGTATATTTTTATGCAAACGATTCTGCAGGTAACATAAACGATTCTTACTTTTTAACTCTCTATAAAGATATAATAACACCGAGTTTAGACATAATCTCACCCTTGAATAACACTTATTGGAATTCACCACCAAGTATTCGAGCTACTGCTACAGATCTAAATTTTGACTCTATTTGGTATGTAATTGGCGGAACCAAAATAGCACTCACAAACTCTATCCCTGAACCTCTGGATTTATCAATATGGAATGGTTTACCGGATGAAGGTAAATTTATAATCTATTTTTATGCTAATGATTCTGCAGGGAATTTAAACAACACGTACTCTTTAACCCTTTATAAAGATATAAAAACCCCTGTTTTAATAATAAATCAACCTGCTAATAACACATATTGGAATTCTGAGCCGGGTATTCAAGTCACTGTTTCTGATATGTATTTTGATTCTGTGTGGTATGTGGTTGGAGGAACCAAGATCTTTCTTACTAATGGTGTTCTTGAGCCTTTAGACTCAACAATTTGGGACAACTTGCCTGATGAAGGTCAATTTGTAATTTACTTCTATGCTAACGATTCTGTGGGACATATCAATGATCTCTATTCCTTAACTCTTTACAAGGATGTAATAACACCAACTGTAGTAATAAATCAACCATTAGATAATACCTATTGGAATTCTAAACCTGATATCCAAATCACTGTTTCAGATATATATTTTGATTCTGTATGGTATATAGTTGGAGGAACTAAAATAATGCTCTCAAACGGTGTTCCTGAATCTCTTGACTCAACAATATGGAATAATTTGCCTGATGAAAGTCAATTTATTGTTAATATTTATGCTAACGATTCTGTGGGAAATATAAACAATTCTTTTTCTTTAACTCTTTATAAAGATTTAATAACACCGTTTTTGGTAATAAATCAACCAGCAAACAATACATATTGGAATTCACCACCAAGTATTCAAGCTACTGCTACAGATGGTTATTTTGATTCTGTATGGTATGTGGCCGTGGGAACCAAGATATTGCTTACAAATGGAATACCTGAACTTCTTGACTCATCAATATGGAACATTCTACCAGACATTGGACAATTTACAATTAATTTTTATGCAAATGACTCTGCAGGAAATATAAACAATTCGCTGACTCTAACACTTTACAAAGACGTAATAGAACCAATTGTGGTCATTAATTCTCCCGCAGATAATACATATTGGAATTCAATACCAACTATTCGAGTTACTGCTTTAGATACTAATTTTGACTCTGTGTGGTATGTAATCGGGGGAACCAAGATAATGCTTAGCAGTGGAACACCAGAGCCTCTTGATTCTTCGATATGGGACAGTTTAGCCAAGGAAAGCTCTTTCAATATTTATTTTTATGCAAATGATACTGCTGGAAATATTAATAGTGATTTTGTTTACGAATTACATAAAGATCTTTTAGCTCCCAGATTAATAATTAATTCTCCATTAAATAATACAATCTGGGATATCCCACCTGGAGTTGATGTGACTGTTTTTGATAAATTTCTTGATTCTCTCTTTTATCAAGTTGTTAACACAATCCCAACGACCCCCGTTCCATTGAATAACCATTCAATTGCATATATTGATTCTGGTGTTTTTGGAAATTTACCGGAAGGCGAATTTAAAATATATATCTATGCTTATGATATTTTACTCAATGTTACTACAATTGTTCTAACTGTATACAAAGATACCTTAATTCCAACTTTAACTATTAATTCACCTACAGAGAATACATTTTGGAATATAATTCCTAATATTCAAGTTACTGCTTCAGATGTGTTATTAGATTCAATATGGTATACGGTGGGCGGAACTAAAAAATTACTTTCAAATGGAGTACCAGAACCTCTTGACACATCAATTTGGAATGGCTTATTAGATGAAGGTCCCTTTACAATTCACTTCTTTGCTAATGATAGTTTTGGACATTTAAACGACACATATAGCATAATATTGTATAAAGACATAATTTCGCCGACTATAATAATAAACACTCCACTTAATAACACTTATTGGAACTCCAGACCAGATATTCAGGTCAGTGCTTCAGATACTTATTTTGACTCTGTCTGGTATGTAATTAATGGGACTAAGATAATGCTTACAAATGGGGTTCCAGATTTACTAGATTTATCTGTCTGGACCAATTTGCCCAATGAGAACTCATTTCAAGTATTTCTATATGCAAATGACAGTGCTGGTAACATTAATAATAATTTTATACTGACTTTACAAAAAGATATTACTGCTCCAAGGATTTCTATTATCTTTCCAAAATTGAATGATTTATTCGGTATTGTACCACCAAACTATCAAGTTTCTATAGTTGATCCATATCTGGAAAAAATGTGGTATACTTTAAATGGAGGACTAACAAATTATTCTATAGCTGAAATGATAGGGACTATAAATCAAACAGCATGGGATATGTTTACTAATGAAAATGTTACAATAAGGTTTTATTCAAATGATAGTGCCAATAATATTGGATCTCAAGAAGTTGAAATCAGAAAAAACATAATTATGCCTATCATCACCCTTGATTCTCCTGTTTTTGATGAATTATTTGGCATTGATGCGCCTAACTTTCTCATTTATAAATCTGGAAATGAGATTCAAGCGACTTGGTATACTTTAGATGATGGTTTGACAAACTATACGTTCGCCGGATTAAATGGAACAATAGAACAAGAAGCGTGGGAGCTATTTCCAAGTGGTTTTGTTACTCTAAAATTCTATATAAATGACTCGTTAGGAAGAATGGGATATGATGATGTAACTGTTAGAAAAGATCGAGATATGCCAACTATTATAATCAATTCTCCAAATAATCAAACTGTCTTTGCTGCAAGGCCATTTATCAATGTAACTATTATAGAGCCGAACTTAGATTCTGTTTGGTATCGAGTTGGTGCCAGAAAAGTTAATATAACTACAGAACTAGCACAATTTCTTAATAAAACGATATGGAAAAATTTACCTCAGGGCTTTTTTGCAATTGAGCTTTTTGCAAACGATACAAAGGGGAATCTTAACGATCTTTATAGATTATACCTTTCGAAAGATACTTTGGGTCCTAATATTACAATAATTCTACCTGTTGAAAATCAAACAATCGGTAGATCTGCTCCTTATTTTGAGCTTTCTATCGTTGATGCAAATGATATTGATGATCGTTGGTATAAAATTGTTGGAGTCGATGTTAGTTTTCATTTTATAGGAGAAATAAGTCGAATTAACCAAACTTTATGGGAGAGTGTCTGGGATAATCTAACACAAGGAGATATAATAACCATTAGGTTTTCCTCAAATGATAGCTTAGGGAATAGGAATTCTGCATTATTGAATGTAATAAGATATGAACCCGTTGAGAAAATCAAATTAATATCTGATCCAGTAGGATTACTCATCCCTGCTTCAGGATTATTAGTATTGGCAACTGCTAGTACGGTTTTATTTAAAACAGGCTACTATAAATCATTAAACAAGAAGGAAAAGGGTAAGATTAAAAAGGTTATAATTGCTGCCTCTTTATTTTTAGCTTTAACATCTTTATTCTATATTTTTTAATTTTTTTATTAATTAATTTAATCCTAAGTGTTAAATCAATATAGATAGATTTTTCTCACTTCTTCGAATTTTCTAAAATGAGTTTTAATTCGTAGAAATCTAATTTCTTTCCTGCCTTTTGTTTCTCCAAAGCTATTGTTAATTTTTCATTTTTTAGTTTCGTATACGCTTTTTTTTTCTCTACTTTGACTCTTTTCTTTTTTGGTACCAGTACTTTTAATGATGTTTTGTTTTTTGATTGATTATATAATTCTTTGAATAGATTTATATGATTTTGGTTCGATAATTTTAGTACAAGTTCATAAGAATCAGCGGCAACATTTCTATTTTCTAATAATTCATTTTCTAACTTTATCTTAATTTTTTCGAAATCTCTTACTTTCCGATATAGGAACAACACCTTTTTATGCGAATTTAAGCGTTTATAAGCATACCTATTTAAATCTATATTAACATCTGTCAGTTTCATCTCAGTGTTTTCAATTTTTCTATGAGTTTTATAATAATCACTATTCTCAATTTCTCGGATTTGTTTTTGTTCTAATTCAATTAACCTTTGAATATTCACTTGTTTAGATTTTTCTAATCTTCTGATTTTTTCTACAATCTCATTTTCTTCTTCAATGTCTAATACTCTTATTTCGATTGTTTTGTTTAGATCAGATAATTTGTTTTCAATCTCTTTAATATAATCTTTTTTACTTTCTATTGATATTGGAATGTTCTTATCTAATTGTGGGGCTGTAAGATTTTTCTTCTTTATAAGAAGACTTTTCAATTGCCTTTGATATTTAATTTGCTTTTCTCTCAACTTTGTGATTTGATGATTATATAGATAACGTCTTTTCTTATAAAAAATTAAAGCATTGAATAAAACAGTATAAATTTTGGTTTCAGTTAACTGATATTCATAGATAAAATTCATCAGAGCAGTATTAAGTTCTTTTTTACTATCTACTAGTCCCTGAATTTCATATTGTAAATTATTAAAATAATTGAACCAGGTTTCATATTTTTTGCTATTCATTTGATGAATTACTTCTAATTATTGTTAATAAACCTGAAAAGAACACCACTATTAAAGTAACCATGCACACTTAAAATATTTTATATCCTAAATCAATCTATAAGAATTTTTCTCAACTCGTTTGTTGCATTAATTAATCTTATTTTTTTTGGAAAATCAAGTAT
>JBHLRJ010000022.1:16497-39630 GCA_048882645.1 Candidatus Thorarchaeota archaeon | reverse complement strand
ATATCTAATTATCATTAGGATTTGTAAATATGTCTCATTTTGATCATACCTTTAAGATTTTGCTTCTCGGAGACGCATCTGTTGGTAAAACATCCTTCACAAAACGCTATTGTTATAATATTTTCAATCCAAGCGAACGTTTAACTATTGGCGTTGACTTTCATATAAAAACTCTTGAATTGAATAATGATAAGATTAAACTTCAAATATGGGATGTTGGAGGTGAAGAGCGATTTAGGTTCCTTCTACCTACTTATTGTTTGGGTGCATATGCTGCATTTCTATTATATGACATAACCAGAGCTAATACTCTAGATAATATTTCAGAATGGTTAACAATTGTAAGAGCTAAAGGTGGACCTATACCAATTGTGTTGGTTGGTGCAAAAATCGATCTAGCTAAAAACACACGACAAGTTCCAAGAGAATATGGAATTCAAATAGCTGAAAAAAACAAGATGGCAGGTTTTGTTGAAATTTCAGCTAAGGAGAATCTAAATGTTGATGAATCTTTTAAACTACTCACTGAATTAACATTAGAAGAGGCACGTAATAGGTGATATAATGGAAGATATCAAATTCTTACCGCTCGGTCAACTTTTTGATTCTATTGGCGTAATTGAAAAGGGAATAGAAAAAATTTACCATTACCTTTTAATAAATAAAAGAATTGATAATTTGAAAGAAGTATGTGATCAGTTTAACCTCTCCTTAAAAAGAGGTTATAAGATTTGTTCTGTGCTAAATGATTTAGATTTAGTGCAGATATTTGACCGTCCTATGAAGGTTCACCTTAGAACACCTCCTTTAGAGTTATGGCAGAATATCATAAATAAAAGAATAGAAATCCTTCAAAATCAATTTGAAGAGAAAAGAGATAAATGTGAGACTTCTTTAGGTGACTTCATTAGTAAGTATAATTTGGAAGAACAAGGCTCTCAAGAGCCTGTGGAGTTTATCAACTACGATGTCAGAAACTTTGATGAGAGTTATCACCCATTTCTGGCTGAAAAAAAATGTAAAGTTGCAATAGGTATTAGATATCATAACCCTTTAATTGATTTAATACATAAATACGGTTTCTCTGAACTCCCTGAAGAAATTGGGGATCCTATGAAAGTGGGAATGAATAGAATTAAAGAAAATCTTAAAAAAATAGAAGTTCAAGTTATATTTCATTCCGAAGTAGTTAAAGATCTTCTCACAAGTGAAGAATTTGATCTTCTAACTCGACATGTTGATCCATTTAATATTAAATTTAAAAGTATCACCATTCGAGTTACAGAAGAAAATTTCAGTAATTTTAGCTTAACTGATAATGAGCTTATCCAGCCGAGTTTTGATCCTGCTTTTGTACTGATAGGCTCTTATATATCTAGAAATAAAAGTATTTACCAAATTTTTAATGAAAAGTTTAATAAAATATTTGAAAATGGAATCACTCTTTCTGAATTCCTAAAAAAAGAAAAGAAATTACCGATCAATTCTATTACAGAAACTCAGACATTTGCCTTATGTGTTATGTAATCTCTTTTGCCTTTTAAAAAGAATAAAAAAATTGAAAAAATATTTTATTGCTCATTTTTTTCTTTGCATTGCCTTTCTGAACTTTTCTAATTGTTTGCGGGGAGTGACAGTAGGTCTTTCATATCTCTTTGCTTTAGATTTAATTCCAAATATATACTTTGAGATGTTTTTAAGCTTTTCTGTATCATATCTTAGCATCATTGTAATAGTCTCCATTTGAGGACTCCCACCGCCATGAACACCAGCGACTTGCATAACTCCTCCCAGATCTGAAACTAAAAGTGTTTCTATTCCCTTAAAACAACGATAAATATTTTCTGGATTTACTCGAGGATTTCGCTTTAAATATTTCATTGCAAGCTCCCCAACTTCTTCTGAAAAGAATGTATCTTCAAATGGTAGTGTAGCTACTAAACCACCTGAAAGATCTGCTAAAATCTTCATTTCTTCATAAATATTTTCACCAGCTAATCTCCGACCAGCATTGGTCAGAATCTCATCAGGTATCTGGGTTCCAGAAGGAGATCTTTCTGAATGTTTTGCACTTGATTCACCAGCGGCAAAGACTAGTTCTGCAATACCTATGATATGTGATATCTTTTCTTGTACATGTTTAGCACTTTCAATACCGTTATATTCCGCCACTAATGCTGCTGCACTTGCGATCACTTCTGATACAGCAGGTTTACAACCAGTATAAGTATGACGGTGATAATGAGCAAACATAAGTGCTAAAAATCCCGCATAAGGTGTTTGGCGAGGATCTGCTTGTCCATTCATAAAAATTCTTTCATTTGGGACAAACACATCGTCAAATATAATAAATGTTTCTGCATCTCCTATATGCATACCTGGAGCATCAAGATGTTTGCCTTTTCTTACATTAGCAGGTCTAGTAAGAAGTTTTACACCCTCCCAATCTGCAGGTAGCGCGAACGCAACAGCATAATCTTTATCTTCGGGACCCATGTAACGACACGGTACAACGATAAACTCATCCGCATAAGGAGTATTCGTTATATTGATTTTACAGCCTCTAACAATTATCCCATCATCTCTCGTCTCGATTACTCTAACATATTGATCCGGGTCATCCTGTTCATGAGGTCTCTTCAAACGATCTCCCTTAGCATCTGTTTGTGCACAACTTGCTACAAGATCTTGATCTTGAAAGAATTCCATATACTTTCTAAAATTTTCATAATATTTTGTACCAATAGCTTGATCCATCTCATAAGTAATTACTGAAAGTGCATTTAATGCATCAATACCCATACATCTTTGTATACATCCACCAACTCGATGACATAGAACTCTTGTCATCATTTGCTTCTTTAATAAATCTTCCTTGTTTTGGTGAATATGACAAAAGCGACTTATTTTTTTCCCAGTTAGGTGAGAATTAGTTACCATTAGATCTTCATATTCAGGATCATAGGCACAATCAAAAGTTTCCTTGATGATGCTTATTCCTCCCTGTAATCGCGGGTCATCTCGACCTACTTTCTCATCTCCGATGTAAATATTAGGTTTCATTTTCTTTAGATCTTCAATATATTGTTCATATGTTCGCATTATTCTAACCTAAAAATGTGATCATATAAGGTAGTAGTTTTCAGTTAATAAATAAAACCAAATAGAAATTAAACCATATAAATTAATTATAGCTGTTTGAGTAATAACATTTTCTTAAATCAAAGAAATTCTAAATTTTGTAAGAATTTATTTAAAGTCATTCTAGGATTCTCTTATTGAATTCGTATAAATTTTCTACATTTGATAAATGACCAGCATAAGGGATGACTTCCAAGGATGCCCAAGAATTTGTGAGAAAATCAAATCAGTAATGAGAAATGCAGATTATACTGTTTCATACAATTTAGCTCATTTTTCGATAACTTTTGAAATTTAGGTAAAAATTAATTAAAATTATAAAAAAAATTAATCGATGTAAATATTCCACTTAAAGCTAATTTTCTTTAGTTCTAAAATTTCTTACAATTAAACTATGAAGTTGAGTTATGTTCTTTTCCATATCCATTAAATCATGGAGCTCTTCAAGATCGAAAAAATTATGAGCTATATGATTATAATGAATTATGAAGAGGAGAAACAATCATGATCGTAACAGAGTGTAAAATCACAACGGGAGAATGTTCTGGGATTTCAGCTTCTACTCATAGTTATTATCATTTTAATTTCGAATATAAGGATGAGGAAGAGGCACGTAAGATTTTGGAGTTAGTGAGATATTCTAATGTCATATGCACGACCATTATTTAAAGAATAATTCGTTTTTATAGCAGAATACCCTAAAATCGCTAAAAAGATATTAACTATGATACCCCCTGATATCTCAATTGAACTTCCCGATTACAAAATTGCGAGAAAACGTAAATGTGTAATAAATGATGTAAAACAAGTAAAAGCTTATATTAAAAAGTAGAAAAAAAAAAAGAATTTCAAAATTAATAAATTTTAATTTCGACCAATTAGTCATATCTTTTATATGTGAATAGCAACCAAATAAATCCTAAGACACCTACTGCTGTAGCCCCTATTATAATGTAATTTGGCCAATATCTTGCATCAAAACTCCCTGGTGCGCTAATCCATCCAATAATAGCCATTATGCCAACAGCGGCCATTATGCTAAGAACGACTAATCCCATACCCATTGCGTATTCCTCTTCTCTGAACATCCCAATACCCGATACTAAACACCAAAAACCTAGCAATAATGAAATGACACCTTGACCACCAAAAATAGAAAGAGCCTCATCAACTCCTGTGCCTGTTAGCCATGTTGGAGAATAAATCCCAGCCCATGCTAAAAATTCCATTACAGCTTTGAGAACAAAAAGTAACCCGATTATAATCATCAATATATTTAATAATTCATTCGAATCCTTCTTTTTTGTTTCTTCACTCACTTTTATTCAACTTTTTTTATTGTTTATGATAAATTAAAGTTTGAAGATTTAATTAAAATCAAATTATATAAACTTGATTAATATGATTTATAGATTAATTAGAAGGTCTAAATTAAGAATTTACCAAAGATAAGACTAATAACTTTTTCTTAATAATCTAATATTAAATATGGAAAAATTGATATCTAAAAATAACCTTACACATGAAAGAGTTTTTAACACCCAAAAAGATAAAAGATGGTTATTTAGAACGAGAATTAAATGAAGATAAGGCTATTGAGCTTTTAATCTCATTAATAGAAGGAAGCGATAATGTAAAGAGTAGAGTAAATAGTATCAAAATATTAGGAACTCTAAGATTCCGAAGTGAAAAGATCTTTAAAACTCTTGAAAATTATTTAATCTCAGATCAAGATGCAATCCTTCGAGCTACAACTGCTGAATATATAATTCTTAATTTTTTAGATGAAGGAATAACTCCTTTGAGCTGGGTTATTCAACACGACAAATCTCCCTTAGTTTTTAGAGTTTTTTATAATAATATTAATAGATTTGCTGATGAGAAATTTGAATTAATCTTGAGTAAACTTGACTTATGGAAGAACGAATTTGCATCAAATCTAGGCATTGTTCCCGAAGAATCAGGGTTCTTTTTAGATTTGGAAGCCTTATTTGCCGAAAATGAAAAAAATTATGAAATTGATATCTCGAGTTATAAAAGTTTTCAGAACCTTGCTGATATTAAAGGTAAAGAACCTTGGCTTGTAATAAATAACAAACACGTCGAATCTTTAAACTTTAATTATTATAAATGGAAGTTTATTAAAGAAAATCAAAGTCTTACCAACTCTTTTTCAAAATTAATTGATCTTGATTTTTATATTAATTCAATCAAACAATTTAGTTATAAACCTAGTCTACTCTCAACTATACCTGAATCAATTGGCTTCCTTATATATTTAAAAAAACTTAACTTAAGCAAGAATGGACTTGAGAGTATCCCTTATTCATTAAAAAAGCTTACACAGCTTCAAGAGCTAGATTTGAGCTATA
The DNA here is from genome assembly GCA_048882645.1 of Candidatus Thorarchaeota archaeon. Taxonomy (GTDB): domain Archaea; phylum Asgardarchaeota; class Lokiarchaeia; order Sigyniarchaeales; family SOKP01; genus Loki-b32. The sequence goes on along the minus strand of JBHLRJ010000022.1, from coordinate 34,117 downwards.
ATAATTTGGAAGAATTTCCCAAGATGTTAACATCAATTAATTCTCTTGAGAAATTAAATCTAAAACACAATAAAATTCAAAGAATCCCAGATTCCCTGTGGAATTTTCTGAATTCATTAGAAACTTTTTATATTTAAGTAATTCCTTGATTAGAAAATTATTTAAAGTTAGGTATCAAGATTTAGATCAATATTATTATTTAATTAAATTGTGAGAATAATGGCAAGTGTAAAAAAAATTAATGGTGGCGACATATTAATTAAATGCCTTTTAGAAGAAAAGGTTAAATATATGTTCGGTATCCCCGGTGGACAATTATTAAGTATGTATGATGCAATATATCGTTGGGGTCGAGAAAGAGGAATTGATACAGTTATGTTCCGCCATGAGCAAGCTGCCGCACATGCGGCTGATGCTTGGGCAAGAATTACTAACACTCCTGGTGTTTGTTTTGGAACTGTAGGTCCTGGTGCTCTTCATCTTGTTCCGGGTATAGGGGCAGCATGGGCAGATAACATTCCTGTTGTAGCGATTGTGCCTCAAGTAAATATTGATGTAGCAGACAAATTTGCATTGCAAGGTAATCTTGACCAAATTTCTTTATTTAAACCAATAACAAAATACCAGAAAAGTGTGAGGAAGGCTGAAGAAATCCCGGATGCCGTTCAAAAGACATTTAGAGAAGCAACAGGGGGCCGTCCTAGACCTGTATTATTAGAGATCTATCCTGATGCTCTTTTTGAGCGAGTTGATGAGGGAAAAATCCCTATTCTAGCAGCAGAACAATATAGAACATTAATAAAACCTGCAATTCCTAAAGAGTCCGTTGAAAAAGCCTTAGACTTATTATTAAACGCCAAAAAACCTTTAATTGTATCTGGGGGAGGAGTGTCTCGATCAGAAGCTTGGAAAGAACTACAAGAATTTGCTGAATACTTACAAATTCCTGTTATCACTACTACCACTGGAATTGGTACGATGCCAAACACTTCAAGTGCTTTTCTAGGTTCTTCGTTAAGTATTGCTGCCTTTTTTGCTACCAGTCAAGCAGATATAGTTTTAGCCTTAGGCTGCAAATTTTCTTTCACAGTAAGATATGGGGAACCTCCAGTCTGGGGTAAATCGCAAAAATTAATTCATGTGGATATCGATCCAACAATAATTGGGAGAAATAAACCGATTACATTGGGTATCGTAGGAGATTGCAAATTATTCTTGCAACAGATTTTAGATGAAGTTAAAAAGACTCAGAAAGTAGAACAAAGAGAATGGTTAAATACTCTTGTAGGAAATAGAAAAGGAATTGTACAATCAAGAATTAAAGTATCAACTAGTGATGAGATCCCAATTAAGCCTGAGAGAATGATTAAAGATGTATATGAATTTATCGATGAGGATGCTATCTTAATAGTTGATGGTGGGAACCTTGCAGTGCATGCTTTAGAGCAAATAGATTTTTACAAATCACGACCACCCCTTTCAACACTTCAAGCTATTGGGATGGGCCATCTAGGAACTTCTGTTCCATATGGTATTGCAGCTAAGCTAGCTAAGCCAGATAAACAAGTAGTATCCATCTCGGGTGATGGGAGTTTTATGATAAACATCCATGATTTAGAAACAGCCGTAAGACTTGGTCTAAAAAATTTAATATATGTTATTGGTAACAACAACTCTTGGGGAATGATAAAATCTGACCAAGAATTTCGTTTCAAGAAACGATATATAGATGTTGATTTTCAAGATTTCGATTTTGGTCGTTGTGCTGAAGGTTTTGGTTGCTATGGTGAACAAGTAACTGATCCTAATGAAATTACACCTGCTCTTAATAGAGCTAAAAATTCAGGTAAACCAGCAGTAATTGATATTAAAATTAAATATGAAATCCCTGAATTTATGAAGTTAGCAGCAACCCAAGGTGGTTTATAATAAAAATCATTAACCGTTGATAAAAAATTTCTTTTATTTTTTATTTTATGAAATATTTCTAAAATTATTTAACGATCAAAATCTAAGAATATTATCAAAAATTATAGTATAAATATGCTAGAATGTGATTAATTTGACAGAAGAAAAGAAAATGATAAACGGGGGCGATGTTTTGATAAAATGTCTCCTTCAAGAAAACGTTAAATACCTATTTGGTATTCCAGGTGGACAATTTCTGAATATGTATGATGCAATATATAAATGGGGTAAAGAAAGCGGCATTGAAACTATACTCTTTAGACACGAAGCGGCTGCAGCTCATGCCGCTGATGCTTGGGCAAGAGTAACAAATACGCCAGGAATATGTTTTGGAACAGTAGGTCCTGGTGCTTTAAACCTAATGGCTGGAGTAGGGGCTGCATGGGCAGATAATATTCCACTCATTACAATAGTTCCTCAAGTAAATTCAAAATTTCAAGATTCATTTACTTTGCAAGGAAATCTTGATCAAATTACAATGTATAAGCCAGTTACTAAATACCAAAAAAGTATTCGTAAACTAGAGGAGATACCTGATGGTATACAAAAAGTATTTAGAGAAGCGACAGGGGGTCGTCCACAACCAGTGTTGTTAGAGATCTTTGAAGATGCTTTTCTTGAAGAGATTGAAGAAACCAAATTGGAACTTCTTGATGTTGAGAGATATCGTGCAATTGGTAATCCGGGGATTAGCAGTGAATTAATAAAAAAAGCAACAGATCTCTTGTTAAAGGCAAAAAAACCTTTAATTCTTTCTGGTGGCGGAGTAGCACGAGCAGAAGCATGGAATGAATTACGTGAATTTGCGGAATATTTACAAATTCCAGTAATAACGACTGTGATGGGTATTGGTACGCTCATAAATAAATCAAAATGTTTATTAGGAGCGGCAGTTGCAGGACCTAGCTTGAAAGCTGCACCAGAGGCTGATGTAATCCTTGCTCTTGGGTGCAAATTTTCATATACACTTGCTCATGGTGAAGAACCTTTCTGGAGGAATACTCAAAAATTAATTCAAGTAGATATCGATTCTTCAATCATAGGCAGAGCTAAACCACTTACGTTAGGTATAGTTGGTGATATAAAACAATTCTTACTTCAAAGTATCGAGGAAATAAAAAATACTAAAAAAATAGAAGAAAGGGAATGGTTGGAAGATCTTGCCACAATGCGCCAAACTACTCAAGATAAGTTACATAAAAAAATTATGAAAGATAAAACACCTATTATCCCCAAAAGATTAATTAAAGAAATATTTGAAGCTATTGATGAAGATGGTCTACTTATTTTAGATGGTGGAGATATATCAACGAGCGCAGTTGAACAAGTAGATTGGTATAAGAATAGACTTCCACTATCAACACTTATAGCTGTCGGTATGGGACAATTAGGTACGGCAGTACCTTATGGAATTGGTGCTAAATTAGCAAAACCAGATAAACAAGTAGTTGCAATAGCTGGTGATGGCGCCTTTATGATTAATATTCAAGATTTAGAAACTGCAGCAAGGTTGGAACTTAAAAATCTTATTTATGTCATAGCTAATAATTCTGCGTGGGGAATGATTAAATCTGGACAGAAATTGTTTATGGGAAAGCGATATATTGATGTTGATCTCCCAGAATTTGATTTTGCTAGATGCGCTGAGAGTTTTGGTTGCTATGGTGAAGTAGTCACAGACCCTAATAAGATAAAATCCGCATTTGAGAGAGCACAGAACTCCGAAAAACCTGCTGTTTTAGATGTTAAGATAGGTTTTGACACTCCTGATTCCACTAAACTAATGGGAAGTATGGGAATCCTTTAAAAACTATAAAGGGTGTATCACTTGAAAGGTATAGTTTTTGAAGGAAAACAAAAGATTTCAATTAAAACGGATCTGCCAAGACCAGAAATTAACCATGATGAAATTTTAATTAAAGTTAGAAAAGTAGGTATCTGTGGAACAGATGTAGGTTCTTATATAAGTGGAGGGCCTTATTTTCCAGGTATCATAATTGGTCATGAATTTTCAGGAGAAATAATTGAAATTGGCGAAAGTGTTAAAAAATTAAAGATTGGAGATCGGGTAACAATCAATCCTCAGATTCCTTGTCATGAATGCTATTATTGTATTCATAATCAAGAAAACATGTGTAAATTACAAAATTATTCACTCGGTGTAACTGAAAACGGAGCTATGAGAGACTTTATTAATGTTAAAGCAGAAAGGGTCCATAAATTACCCGATAATGTTTCTTATGAAATGGCTGCTACAGTAGAACCCTTGTCTGTTGCAATTTACGCAGTTCAAGAATCTGGTTTTAAAGTTGGAGATAATGCTGCAGTTATAGGTGCAGGACCAATAGGTTTATTTGTTATACAAGTATTAAGAGTTTCAGGAGCAAAAAATATATTTGTTATAGAGCCTGTAGAATCTAAACAAAAAATAGCTTTAGAATTGGGAGCAAACAAGGTGTATGATCCTAAAAATTGGGCTAAAATTGGTAGATTAACAGATAGACTCGGTCCAGAACATATTTATGATTGTGTCGGATTATCATCCACTCTTACAACATCTCTCTCTCTTATTAAAAAGGGGGGAGTTATAACATTAATAGGTATTCACGAGAGTACAGTTAATCTTAATAATGTCTTATTTCTAACAACAAACAACATAACTATAAGGGGCATTTATGGTTACAATCATGATATTTTTAAGACTGCTATATCTTTATTAGAGCAAAATAAAATAGAAGTAAAACCAATCATTACTAATCAAATAAAAGTGGATGAGGTTCCTCAAATGTTTGAGAAGTTATCAAATACTCTTCACGAAGAATTGAAAGTTATTGTCAATTTTGATTAAAATGGTAAAAATCAACTTTTTTTCTTTTTATTGTAGATAAAAATATTTTAAGAATTTGAACTAATACTAATTATACCTAAAATTTAATAAATGGAGAGTAGTTTGAATGGGAATTAGAAAAGGAGAAGTTCAATGTATTGATGATGAAATACTTGAAAAAATGAGTTTAAAAAACCGTTACAATTTTCTGAATAACAATCTTATGAGCATTCTTAAGCCTGATTATTTAAATTTTTTAAAGAAGACACAAAAGTTCTTTGTCAAATTTGAAAAGGAAAATAATATCACTCATAATGAGGACTTTTATGATTGGATTCCGGAAATTGGTAAGGCAGGGCTTATTACCCGAGTGAATAGTTTTCAAGATTTAGGTTTTAATTATGAACCATATGGTATGACTGCAGAATTTATGCGTTGCTTAGCTACCAGTTTTTTTGATCCTCAGTTAGCTATGGGAATAGGAGCAAACGTGTTAGTGATAAATCCCATATTAAATCATAATGAAGGAATTGAAGAACGTTTAAAAGCATTAACAGAATTAATAACGGGAGAGAAAATAGGGTGTATTTGTATTACTGAACCAGAACGAGGATCTGATGCCGTACATATGCTAACCAGATGCGAAGAAAATGAAGATGGAAGTTATGTAATGAATGGAACCAAAACTTATCAAACTAACGGTCCAAAAGCTGATTGGGCAATAGTTTATGCTGTTGGAGAACAAAATAATGGAAATACAATGGCTCAATTTTTAGTGGATACTTCATGGGAAGGATGGAAAGTTGAAAGACTGAATATCCCTTGGACTCCACGTGTATTTATTGGAAAAGAAACTTTTACAAACTTGAGGATCCCTCCAGAATATGTTTTGGGAAAACCTGGTCAGGGTAGGGAACATCTATTTGAAGGCTTAAACTTAGAGAGATTAGGAATAGTACTAATTAATGTATCAGAAGCGTGGAATGCCATTGCTCACGCAGCAATATATGCAAATATGAGAAAGCAATTTGATCAAGAAATATTAAAATATCAAGGAGTTGGTTTCCCGTTGGCTGAAATGTGGGCAAAAACCATGAGCTTAACCCTAGCCGCTCTACATATCTGCCAATTAATAGATGAAAAAATTGAGCAATTTGGCACCCTCCCTCAAAATTTTAATCTAACGCTAGTTGCAACTGCTTCACAATTAAAATCACAAAGTGCTAAATTAACTGAACGAGTATGTTATGGTTGTGCTGAGCTAATGGCAGGAGCAGGACTATGTGATAATACCTTAATGAGTGACTTAATTGGAATCTCAAGAATTCACCCTATAGGTGGAGGAACCTCACAAATTCAGAAATATATTATGAGTCTTGCCCTAAGACAATTATTTAAGCTCTTATAATATATTATTATTTTATTTGTCAATTGAAATCTAAATGTTATAAAATGGAGTTAAATCAAAATGAAAATAAAAGATATAAGCGAGTTAATCTATAAGAAGGAAGATAATGGAATATGTACTCTTACATTTAATATTCCTAAAAGAAGAAACGCTTTATCTTATGTAACTTTTTTAGAAATGTGCGCAGTTATTGATGATATGGAGACTGACAAGAATGCTAAGATACTTATAATTACGGGATGCAAGGAAGCTAACGCGTTTTCTTCTGGAGGTTATTTTAATATGAAGTATATCACATCTATCCCTCCAGAAATTATGAAAGAAATTGATTTAATGGATATTGCTCAAAAAAGGTTATGTGTAAAATTATGGAATTTTAATAAACCCGTTATAGCCGCAATTAATGGATTAGCTGTTGGTATAGGTATTACATTACCCCTAGTTGGAGCTGATCTAATATATATGTCTGAAGACGCATGGTTAGGATTTTACTTTGTAAAACGCGCTGTAATCCCTGAATTTAGTTCATCCTTTATCCTCCCCTTTTTAGTTGGTTTCCATAAAGCGAAAGAACTTATCTTTTTTGGAGAAAAGATTACAGCTCGAGAAGCAGAAAAACTAGGATTAGTTAATAAAGTTCTAACTCCTGAGGAATTAATGCCTTATGTAAGAGAGCAAGCTTTGCGTTTGATACCCCCTAAAGGGCCTTCCTTAGCTCTTAATCGAATGAAACGAGTTATGCATGATTATTTTAAAGATATTTTATCAAGAACGTTAGATATGGAAAATGAAGCTCTGAGAGCATCTCTGGAAACAAGTGATTTTAGAGCAGCAACAAAATCATTAATTACCAAAAAGGATCCTATCTTTAAAGGAAAATAAACAGAGATAATTATCATCACATTTTTTTATTTTCACCGAAACTCTTATAAAATGTGCTTGATATTTAATATTTTTATTTAAAAAGAATATTAGAATATATATTTCAATTTGAGAAAGCCAAAATTATGAATACTAACTGTAAATTTGTTTTTGTTACTGGAGGGGTTATGTCTGGGATCGGAAAGGGGGTAGCTACTGCCAGTATTGGAAAGGTTCTTCAATTTCGTGGCTTTAAAGTGTCAGTAGTTAAAATTGATCCTTATTTGAATGTTGATCCTGGTACATTAAACCCAATAGAACATGGAGAATGCTTTATAACTGAAGATGTATGGGAATTTCAACCCGTTTTTGACTCTGATGAAAGATCATATCGAATTTCAGAGATAGATCAGGATTTTGGTACTTATTCAAGAATATTGGGTATAGAGATGCATCCCTCACATAATATAACCTCTGGACAGATTTATCTTTCCACAATACTTAGTGAAAGAAGGGGTAAGTTTTTAGGAAAAACTGTACAAATAATCCCCCATGTGACAGATATAATTAAAGAGAGGTTGTTGGAGATTGCTGAAAAAGAGGATTTAGATGTTTTATTAATTGAATGTGGAGGAACTGTAGGAGATTTGGAATCAAGCATATTTTTAGAAGCTTTCCGGCAAATTAAATTAGAATCTCCAAAAAACACGGCTTTTATTCATGTTACCCTTGTTCCTTATTCAAAAGCTGTTGGACAACAAAAAAGTAAACCCACGCAGCACTCTGTGAAGATGTTACAAAGTATAGGATTACAACCAGATATAATAATAGGTAGAAGTGAAAAACCGTTAGATGATGATATAAAGAGAAAGATTTCCCTTTACTCTAATGTGTCTGAATCTGCTGTTATTTCTAACCCGGATTTAGAAATCGTGTATGAACTGCCCTTGCTATTTGAAGAACAAGGATTAGGTGATCTTTTATGTGAACTTATTGATCTCAAAGCAAAACTAGTAGCTTATAATGAAGTCACGAACTACTCGGAATGGGTAAAAATGGTTGAATTATTTAAAAGTACCAAAGAAACTGTGAAAATAGCAATGCCCGGTAAATATTTCAACATTTCTGATTCATATATTTCAATAAATGTTGCTTTAGAAGATGCTGCAGCCCATCATGGATGTAATGCCGAATTAAAAATGATTAATATTGAAGAAAGTATCAAAATTGAAGAAGAATTGGACGATTGTGATGGTATTTTGCTTACTCCTGGATTTGGAGAAAGAGCTGTAGAGGGAATGATAAACTCTGCTGAATATGCCATGGAAAATAAAGTTCCATTTCTTGGTATATGTTTCGGCGCTCAATTGTTTTTTGTGGCATTTTGCCGGAAATATCTTGGATTGAAGGGAGCAAACTCAACTGAGATTGATCCAAAAACTCCATATCCAGTAATAGATCTTCTAGAAAGTCAGAAAAATGTTACTGAAAAGGGAGGTACAATGAGGTTGGGGGCTCAAAAAATTGTATTAGAAAAAAATACAAAATTATTTGCTGCTTATAAAAAGGATGTTATACTCGAAAGGTTTCGGCATAGATTTCACATTCAAGAAAGATTTATCAGTGAAGAAGCAAAAGAGAAGAATTTGATTGTTTCCAGTCGGGATGAGACTGATACGATAATTAACAGTATTGAATTAGATAGGAAAGATCATTTTATGGTTGGTGTTCAATTTCACCCAGAATTTAAATCCAGACCATATAAACCATCCCCTCTCTATTTTGATTTCATAAGAGAGTGTATTAGATATAAAAAGCAAAAAAATAAGTAGTTTTATAAATATATTACAAAATTTTCAAAAATTTTCATTTAAATGATTTTTTCTCTTTTCCACTTTTTAAGCTCTTCCTTCGAGTAGCTTAACAAATGGCAGTAAATTTCTTCGTTATTATTACCATACTCTGGTCCTGGAGCTTCGACACTACCCTCTGTCTCGGAAAATTTAATTAAACGGTTTGGTATCGTTGCCTTTTCTACTCCCCACTTACTGAAGTCAAAATGGTCAACCATCATCCCTCTAGCCTTAAGGTTGGGATGTTGGTGAACCTCAGTCATCTTTAATGATTTTGCACAAGGAATACGGACGGCCTCTAATTGTTCAATAGCTTCATCTCTAGTAAGATTCTTTGACCAATCTATAATAATATCATCCAGAACTGCAATCTTGTCAAATCTTTTAATTATATTGTCGTACCGTGGATCATTAACCAATTCGGGTTTCTTTAAAACACCCTCACATAATCGAACCCACTGACTTTCAGTAAGCGTTGTCATTGCGATGAGTCCATCCTTACATGGATATTGGTTATAAATAGGTAGCCATTTAGAACTATCAAGTTTTGAAGCCAACCCTATGAACTCTTTAGCCTGACTTCTTATATTAATTGCAAACATAAGATCATGCATAGAAACATCAATAAATTGTCCCTTCCCCGTTCTCTCTCTGTAATAGAGTGCTTGACTTATCCCGATCGCGCATATATGACCAGCAGTATAATCAGCAATGGGCAATTTAGGTGGTCCTTCGTGAATATCCATCGCATCTAAGACGCCTGAATTTGCTTGAATCACGATGTCAAAAGCAGTCTTGCTAGTATATTTGTCTACTCCTTCGTTTCCATATCCAGAAATCTTGGCGTATATCAATTTTGGATTGATTTCCTTTAACGCATCGTACCCAAGCCCCCAGCCCTCCATAGTTCCCTTTACAAAGTTTTCAATGAGAACATCGGACTTTTCCACGAGTTTTTTAAATATTTCTTTAGCGTCATCCTTTCTCAAATCTAAAGAAATTGACTTCTTACCCCTATTTAATATCGAAAATAAGGGAAAAATAGATTTATCGAATACAGTAAAAAGTCGAAAGCTCTCTCCAAATGGTGGAGGTTCAATTTTAATCACTTCTGCTCCTTGGTCAGCGAAAAATATACCTGCCCAAGGGCCGCTAATAAATTGGGAACAATCAAGGATTCTTAATTCTTCAAAAATCTTTGGCATAAATGCTTAAAAACACAATAGTATAAAAGTTTTAAATTATGATTGAACAATTCTTTTTTACCCATTCTATCGCTTTTTTTTTGATTCATTGGTATCCTTTTTGAACGGTTCAATTATTAGTTTGTCCCATCGTATAGTTCGATACTGCAGGCTTGTTCTATTTTAAATCAAAAATATTTTAGAAATGTATTAGTTATCAAGGGTTTCCTGGTCCATTCCTCCTTTTCCTACTGAAATTTTAGGTCTCATTGAAACAGGGGGATTTACACACCAAATGTAGTGACCTTCCTCGATTTTCATTTTATGAGGCAATTTATATTGACACTCTTCGGTTTTTGCTTCAGAAACACACCGAGGATTGAATGTGCATCCTGGGGGGGGAGCTATAGGGCTCGGGACTTCCCCTTTGATAACATATCTTATTTCCTTATTAGTAGGGTCTATTTCTGTTCTTGATTCAAGTAGTGCAATTGTATAAGGATGGGTTGGATTTGAAAAAACTTGAGCTGTATCTCCCAACTCTACAAATTTACCAAGATACATTACAGCTACTTTATCAGCTATGTGATTGACTACTGCTAAATTATGGGTAATAAACAGAAATCCATAACCATAAGTCTTCTGCAAATTTTTCAATAAATTGAGAATTTGGGCTTGAACAGACACATCTAACGCGGAAGTAGGTTCATCCAAAATTATCAATTCAGGGCTACTTGCAAGTGCTCTTGCAATAATAATTCTTTGTTTTTGCCCTCCTGAAAACTCGTGTGGATACCGATCCATATGTTCCCGTTTTAATGAAACTTCATCTAGTAATTTTAAGACACGCTTTCTTAGTTCATCTTTTTTAGTAATTCCAAGCAAATTCTTAAGAGGTTCAGAGATAATATCAACTACTTTCATACGGGGGTTTAAAGATGCATCAGGATCTTGGTAAACTATTTGAATTTTACGTCTTAAGTATTTTGAATATTTATTTGGTATCTGTTCATCATTAAATAAAATCTCTCCTTCTTCTTTTGGAACTAAACCTAAAATAGCATACGCAACTGTAGTCTTACCGCATCCACTTTCACCTACTAAACCGATGGTTTGGCCTGTTTTAATCTTAAAGCTGATACCATCAACAGCTTTTACAGAACCGAACTGCCTTTTTAACATCCCACCTATGAGGGGGTAATAGACTTTTAGATCTTTAATTTCAAGCAAAACTTTATCTTCTTCAAGTGTTAATAGGCCTCGATATTGTGCAAATGAAAGTCTCTTCGTAATAATATATTTAACTATTGTTGTTATAAATATTGTAATAAGAATCGCGATTATCGTATTATAAGCAAAAAGTCTTATAAACGTTTCTCCTTGTGTCTCAAGCATTAAATTTAAATAAAAAATTCCTGGTATAATGCATAGAAATGAGATCAGTTTCTTGCTCTTGACAAATTGCATCTTATCTCCCCAACTTACATAGAAAAATGTAACTCCCACTATTAAAACAACTAAGATGTAGAATAGAAATATAGAGCTAGACAGATCTTCAGAGGTTGCTTCATTGGAAAAAATTAATAATTCCGGTGTTATAAGAGTTGTAACTAGATATGAAAACGCGAACATTAAGGCTTGAGTAACTGCCGAAAATATTAGAGATTCTTTCAATTTTTTATCATAATAGGTCATAACTACAAATGACATAATAAATACTTCAAATATGAACACAAAAAGATCACTTAATATAGAACGAGCAAAAAAATAAAGAAAGAAAAGTTCGATAGGGATATTTATAATTAACCATAGTAGACTAACACTTCTAGCCGTTTTCATAGTAGTATCCCATTTTCTAGACCGTGCATACCATTTTATGAAAGCTATCCCCATTCCAAATGTTAAAAGAGAGAACAATACAATCTCTATAAAAGCAAAAATTAGTCCTCCTAATGTGAAAACTGATTGAAAAATCATTTTATTATACTCTTTTTTCGAATAATTTTAAATTTTAATATTATCTTAATTTTCTGCTTTTTTTATTGAAACCTCTGCGAGATCTTTATATTTTGAGTCATAAAGGTGACATGCTACAAAATATCGTGGTTCGATTTCTATACTCTTAGGTATCTCTGAATCACATGGTTCGAAACAATATTGACACCGTGGATGAAATCTGCAGCCTGAAGGGGGATATATCAAATTTGGTACCATTCCTGGTATTACATCGAGTACTTCTCTTTTCACTCCTACGACGGGAACGGAAGAGATAAGCCCCCTTGAGTAGGGATGGCGGGGTGTTTTAAATAATTTTACAATATCCCCATATTCAACAATAAAGCCACTATACATTACAGCCACTCGATCACACATCTTCGAAATTATTCCCAAATCATGGGTAATAAACAAAATTGAAGTATTATATTTTTTCTTAAGGTCTTTCATTAATTTAAGAATCTGATTTTGGATTGTAACATCCAAAGCTGTAGTAGGCTCATCAGCAATTAATAATACAGGACCACAAGCAAGCCCTATGGCAATCTGAACCCGTTGTCTCATTCCTCCACTTAATTCATGTGGATATCTATCAAATATTAATTGTGGGACGGGGATATTCAAGTTTTTTAAAAGGTCTTCACTCCATTCTCTTGCTATAGTGTAAATACTTTTACCGGGATTTTTAGCTGCCTCAATTAGCAACTGATCCTCCATATGACGTAGAAAGACTTCTGAGATTTGATCACCAATTTTAAAAACAGGATTCAGAGAATTTAAAGGATCTTGAAAAATCATTGTAATTCGGTTTCCACGGTATTTTAAAAATTCTTCCTCAGATTTTTGATGCAAATCCTCCCCTTGAAATATTACTTTTCCACTTTTAATTTCACCTGGTGGACGCACCAATCTGAGAATTGATAGTGCAGTTACAGATTTTCCACATCCAGTTTCTCCCACAAGACCAAGTACTTCTCCTTCATAAATTTTAAAAGAAACACCTTCGACAGCACGTACAATTCCTTCCTCCGTATAAAAATAAGTAGTCAGATCTTTTACATCTAAAACTACATGATTTTCGGTAAGTGAAAATGATTGATATTCAACTTCATTTTCAGTATCAAATACTTGATGTAACTCTTTTTCAATTTTTGCGGTACTTATACGTAAAACATTTATTCTAAACGAAAAAATAAAAGAAAAGATATATATCGCAGCTGAAATAATCATTAAAAATCTTAAATCTAGCAGTTTAAAATGGTATTGTTCCATTACTGCTTTTAAAAAGTTAAGTATAATCCCTAGGATCAATGTAACAACAAATAATAAGAGTTCAATTACAATAGCAAATTTGAAGGATTCAATTAATTTCTTCTTATATACTTTAGAAATTATGAATGCTCCTCCAATGATACCTATAATCAATATAAATATATCATAGATATCTCCAAATCTATAGATGCTTGCTTCCCATCTCGGGATTATGAATCGCCAACGGTATTGGAAAAATAAACCAAAAAAGATTCCAATGGCAAACCAGTATAAATTAGGGTAGAGTGTTTTTCTTATTGAAGTATCCCAACTTTTTATTTTTGCATATCCTTTTACAATCCTCATCCCTATTACAAAAATTATAGCTGAAAGAATGGTGATAAACAAAATATTTACTATGAGGGTGTTTTTTATCCATAAAATGAAGTATGAATATAATAGAAAAAATAAAGGAACCCAAATCCAAAAAGTGAATATTCCTCCCAAAATGATACTGTTTTGGAGTATTTTTCCTGAAACTCTCTTATTTGCAGGATTCATCCTATTAAATAGGAAAGTAATACCAAAATCAATTAATAAAATAGTTAAGGCACTAAAACAACTAAATAGAAATACATTCATAGGACGAGATGAAATATTGAAAATCTGAATAAGGATTAGTGAAAGTGCGAAAATCACGATGGTAATAACCCAGAAAGTGAATACAGCAATTTTTTTCTTTCCTCTAAACCCTCCTTCTCTTAATGGCATTTCATCTATAGTACGAGATTTTCCAAACTTATTATTAAGGTAAAAATAAATTTTAAAAGATACACTTTCAGGAAAACGTAAGCCAGTATCCATATGTTGCGAAACTGATTCAGCACTTATCAAACCCGTATTATTTTGTCTTCTTAATTCTTGCTGTAATAGAGTGTTTAACTTTAATACGCTACTCTCAACGACTTCTGGTAAAAATTTTACTCTTAATGCAGAAAAGAAGAAAACTACATATAAAGTTGAAACTACAATAATTAATACACGAAGATCTTGTTTTAATATTTCAATACCAAATCCCTTCTTTAATAGTAATTCAAAAATCAAGAGCTGAATGGACCAAATTGTAAATGATAGAATTGCACTAGTTATTGTAGACTTTTTCAGTACAGATTTTGGGATCTTATTCTCATTCTTGAATGTTCTATTTATTAAATTTGTTAAAAGTACTTCAATAGCTAATAGCCCAATTGCCCATACAAGGCCCAAATTAAATCTATCTGGATTATTCATAGGAATTCTAAGAATTGGAATGAGAAGAAAAATTCCAGCAATTACCCACATTATTATTGTAAAAAGTTTCATAATTCTATTGAATTTATTTCCACTGTATTCACCTTCCTCAATAGACAGTTCGGTAGAATATCCAAACTTCTTTATTAATGGTTTATGTAGGAAGATAAAGATTGTCACCATTATTGCAAATAAAAACGCATCATTAAGTAAAATCCTAACAATAAGCATAAAATTGAACGTTTCTAGAATAAATCTAATAACTAATATAATCCCAAAAAGTATAAGAGTGCTTATTAGGAGAGCATTTCTGTATATTTTTTTTATTCTATCATTATCAATCGCAAAATTCTTAATGTAATTAATAATAAAGAATAACAAAAACGCGGTAACAAGGCTTTCGACTAAAGCATATCCATAATTTGCTACTATAAATAATACTCCTAAAATCTTAAAATCCCTCTCTTTTATATATGTAATCGTGGATCCAATGCATCTCTTAGTCCATCTCCTATCAACATAAATCCAATAGCTGTTATTGCAATTAATAATCCTGGCCACAAAACTGCCCAATAGGCTAAAGAATGATCTCTTGCATATAGAATATCTGTCCCCCAATCAGTTATCTGTTCATCAGCTAAACCCAAAAAAGCAAGGCTGGCAAAACCCAAAACTGCTCCTGCCATTGATCCAAAAAATGATATTATGATTGGAGATAATGTATTTGGAAAAATATGTTTAAACATAACTTTAAACTTTTCCGCACCACTTGTAACTGCTGCTCTCACATAAACATTTTGCTTTACCTGTAGAACCAGAGAGCGAACAAATCTGGTACTATAGGGTATAAAAAGTATTCCATATATTCCTAATATATTGTATAAATCTCTCCCCACCATAGGAGCAAGAATTATAACAAGAATCAACATCGGAAAAGAATACATAATATCAACTATACGCATGATAACTGAATCAACTACTCCGCCAAAATATGCTGAAATTGAACCAGCTATAATACCACCACCTAGAGATATTATGACGGGAACTGCTGCTGCTGTAAGTGCGGTTCTAGCACCCCATATCAATCTCCCAAGAACATCAAATCCATATTTAGTAGTACCTAATGGATTTTCCGGTGATGGATCGGCGAAAGGTGGAGCATAGGTGGGGATACCCCCCCCCAATGATAATTCCTCTATAGTATATTGAGTTAATATAGGTGCGTATACAGCCCAAAATGCAATGAATAGGATCATTACCATCCCAGCGATTGTCAATGGTGTAAGAAGGCGCCTAAAAAATCTTCTTTTGGATTTTATTTTTCCTATTTCGTACTCCTGAGTAGTAAATCCAGGATCACGCCAACCAGGAATTAAATAGAATTTTAAATACCTACTGATCTTCTTTTTTCTAACTGGAAGTGAATCTTCTTTTTCCTTTTCTTCAAGATAAATCTGAGTCATTTTAATCACTTTTTTTAAGTTTTTATCTATATGTTATTCTGGGATCAATAATTGTATACATTACATCAGCAGCTAATGTCCCTCCCATTATTACTAATGTAGCAAACACTAGCAGTCCATTTATGAGTAAATAATCACCTTGAATTATCGATTGTACCATATAAAATCCAAAACCTTGATAATTAAAGGTTACTTCTATGAATAGAGATCCTAGTAATACAGATGGAATTCCACCTATAATGAGATTGCTTGTAGGAATTAATGCGTTTCGTAAAGCATGTTTATTGATCACAACATCTTCCTGAATACCTTTAGCTCGAGCAGTCCTGATGTAATCTTGATCTAGCACATCAAGCATACTCGATCTGGTCTGTCTTGTGATACCCGCTAAAGAAATAAATATCATACATATTGTTGGTAGCAACATATGAAGAAGGGTATCCCATAAATACTCTTGATTACTATATAAAACACTGTCAATAATTCGAAATCCTGTGTGAGCTTCTTCAGGTGGAAACCACCTTATTGAATTTGATAACAAAGGGGGAATATTTACTCCACCAAAAGTGAAAAGTTCTAAAGAATAGCCCACGAACATTTGCAATAAAGCTGCAATCCAAAAAACTGGAAACCCAGCTCCTAGTATTGCTAATCCTCGAATCACTGTATCTTTAGTTTGATCTTTATTTCTTGCAGATATAACACCAAGTTTAACAGCAACAATAGGAACGATAATATTAGGTATTATCATTAATTCAAAAGTCCTAGGACTAATAATCCCTATAACTTCAAGAACAGGCGTATCTTGTACAACTACATAAGATTTACCCCAATCACCAATGAAGAAATTTCCCAGATAATTTCCCAATTTAATATACCATGGATCAAAAAATCCTATTCTCTCCATTTCCTTTCGGTAAACTTCAGGGTCAGTAAAAGCAACTCCTATTCTGTTTACAGCTGGATTTACTGACATCATATGAGATAAAAGCCATGTAATTATTAAAACGAACAAAAGCATTGGAAATATTAAGAGTATTCGTTTAATGATATATTTTATCATATTTTGAGCTTGACGAGTCATTTTTTCCCGTTCCTTTTTCCTCAATTCTTAATTCGAATTCTTTTGCATTAAATCTCTTTTTTTCTTTCAATAAATTGTTTTAATTTCATTCCACTTATAGCCCCAGTGATAGCGAGCGCAAATAAAATAATAATGTCTAAATATCCTTCTATTCGGGTAAATCTTAATATAAATGGTTCATAGGTAAATCCGAACATAATTAAATAAAAAATAAAACCTTCCGCAATAAGTACAGGTACTAACCAAATAGAGGCTTTAATCCCGTAATGTGGTATATCCTCTTTATAGGTTAAAACAAAGCACACCAAAAACAAGAGTAAAGGGGGTAAGAAGTAAGTCTCGATATAAGAGATATACGTCCAAAAAAATATATCTCTTCCAGGGATTAACACAAGAGTTTTTCTCCCTTGTAAATTTGTACACCATCTATAAACTG
>JBHLRJ010000022.1:0-16487 GCA_048882645.1 Candidatus Thorarchaeota archaeon | reverse complement strand
TCCAAATCGTAATGAGATGGCTGAATGGTACTCCAACCAGTAGACGGCTTGAGAGTCAGTAAAGGATATCCAATGTTGGTTACATTGGTTAAATAATGTCATATTGACAATAATTCCATAGTATCCCAACAGAACTACTACATAACCAAATATAACTCCCCCTTGTCTACCCCAATCAATTTTAATACGCTTTTTCCTTTCTTTCTCGTGAATATCCTCGTGAATAATTAATTCTTCTTTTTTCTTTAAGGATTCTGCTATATCCATCTTTCATTACAATTACTTAATTTTAATATATCTACTATGTAAAAGCATAAACTATTTTTAATAATTACGATAATTTTTCTAGTATTTACGTTCGTAATTGAATTTATTTGAAAGCTTTAAATAGTTAATTATCGTAACCTAATAATATGTTTACTATGTAAACTACATCTTGTAAAAATAAATTAATTAAAGGGTTTTATACCATTTAATTAAAATTTAATAGGAGAAAAATAAAAATGAAAAAATTTTCAAAAATATTAGCTTATCTACTGTTATTAAGTTCTATGGTATTACCTATTCTTCCAGTTGTAGCTGGGAAAAACACACCAAAACCTGCTCAACTTATTGAACTAAATTATGGTACTATGACAACCGCATTTGACTGGGATATAATAGGGCCTGGCTATGGTGTTTTAACTACACAATATTCACCTAATATCCGTGAAACTTTAATTGCAACAAATGATGATATTAGGGACCACATTAGAGACATAGCGTTGGGAACAGATCCAGGTCCAAGAACGAATTATTACATACCAGTACTTGCAACTGATTGGCAGATTGATTACTATGATAATGTTGAGACGAATAGTGAAGGATTTAGAAATTTTGGGGGAGTCGAAAATGTAACCTTCACACTGAGAGAAAATGTTACGTTTCATGACGGTTCAGAGTGGAATGCGACGGTCTGTAAATGGAATATTGACAGAATGATGCTTGTTATGGGTAATTTTACTGGTAACGGTGATTCTCAATATCACTATTCTTATTTTGGATTCGGGAAAGCAAAGGAATGGGCAAAATACTTTACCGATGCTTGGAATAGATCGGAATTTGTTGACGCATTTCCTACCTACCATGACGGAACGACATTCTATAGGTCGCAAGATCCCGCTGTGTTTGGTAAGATCCCAGTTGTCAGGAATGTCACAATAATAGAGGATGATCCCCATGGACTGGGTGGTGGAACTGTTAAGATCACGTGGAATTCTTGGAATTCGTATGTGTTAGAAATTGTCGGAACTCTTCCAATGATTTCTATGCATACTTATAAAGATTTTTATGACAGAGGTATTTATAAAGATTCCTTTCCAGACGATTGGACAGTACCCGGCAACAAACATTTAGTTGGTACAGGAGCATATATGTTTGATTTTCACGATGACACCACCTCACCTGCAGGGGGGAGGATGATAAAGAACCCTAATTGGTGGAATCGAACTGCTATGGAAGCACGTGGTTGGGATTGTCCTGATGTGGTAAATGTATATACTTGGCCTGTTGGTTTAGGTACTGACTCTTACCAAACTGCTATGGAAACACATGTAGTAGATATGGCAGCTGATCTTTTTCAATGGCCCTTAGATTATGATTTTATAACAACTCATCCTCATATAGTTTATTTGCAACAAAGAGCTGCGGATTATATAACAAGTATTACATTGAATTGTATAAATCAAACATGGATGACTTACCCAGGATGGGACGGAGTTATGGGAGGTACTCCTACAAGTATATATGGCGTAGGAGCAGGAAAAGCACGTGGAGTTCCAAAAGCCATTCGAGCAGCAATGTCATATGCATTTGATTATGATGGGTATATTTCACAAGTTTGGGAGGGACGTGCTGACAGACCGACTAGCTTTATAGGTGCTTTTAATGCTTATACTAATAATAGTGTACCTATAGCTACCACTAATATCGATAAAGCTCGGCGAATTTTGCTGACCGATGAACCCGATTTTTTAACTGAGATTAACTTAAATCCCAAGTTTAACTTTAGCAAATTATGCGCAGATGCCGGTTTAACTAATACCAGTACAGAGGCGGAGTGGATAGCAGTTGCAGAAGGTCCAAATCCTTTATGGAAGCTTGATTTCCACTGGGACACATTCTTTGAGCCTTTAAGAGCCTTCTTACGAGGAAATCTTAAAAAAATTGGAGTAGCTCTTTCTGATCCCCCACAAAACTTCGTTTCAACCTACATGTGGGATAAAGTATCTACTTACTATGCCGCAACGTTCCCAGTATTCTCAGCTCACGCATGGCCTCTTGATTGGAACTATCCTGGTTCCATTGTGGAGGGATGGATATGGGGAAATTATCAAGATCCTAATCAAGGATCTTGGCGTACTGATCCACTTTTCTGGTATAGCCCAGATTGGAATTGGTTTCCATGGTATGACCTGAATTTTGCTTACGATAGTGATGTCGATCATTGGATAAGCCGAATGTTCTTATCAAATGAAACTGGAAAAATGAAATTTATAAGTAGAATCGCCGATAAGGTTCAAAATGAACTCTATCCTATGATTTGGCTTGCTCAACATAGGACAGGTTTGGTTCATTGGGACGAATGGGAAATGAGTGATTATTGGGGTTGGTTCAATTTTGCGAGAACGAAATATGTAGGATCTGAAGAAGTGAGTGAGCCAATATCCGGTTACTTAATACCTGTAGTTGTGACTGTTTCTATGGCAGCACTTTTAAGTGTTGTTTATGTTACAATGAAGAAGAAAAAATACGTATAAAATTATTAAATTCTAATTATTTTTTTTTTATTTTCTGCATATTCTTTATTTTATTATTAGCATATCTTAGGATTCCCTGCTAGTTTTTTATAATACTTTCCCTTAGTATTTATCATGATTCACACATTAAAATAATAATTTTACTTATTGGGCTTAATAATGTGTCAGCAAAAAATCCCTAAATCTTAAGTGATGTTTAGCGAACAAGAACGAACAAATAAAAAATATATATAAAACTTGGTCTCAAATATTTATCTAAAAGGAAAATTAAGCAATATTTAGTGTTATTGATTAATTAGTTTTTAGAAAAATTATTAATATTTTAAACCTTTCTTCTGCGATTAACTCTTTTTTTTAACTTCATTCCTGCTACTGCTCCAGTAATCGCAATCCAAAATAGAATCAAAATATCTAGATAGCCCCAGATACTCCCAAATTTTAACATAATTGGTTCAGTTGAAAATCCAAACATTAAAGCATAAAATATGAATCCTTCAGCAATCAACAGAACGACTAACCAAATAGAGGCTTTAATCCCGTAATGTGGTATATCCTCTTTGTAGGTTAAAAAAAAGCAAACTAAAAAAAGCAACAAGGGAGGTAGAAAGTAGGTAGGTAAGTATGATAGAAATGTCCAAAATAAAACATCTCTTCCAGCGTGGAAAACAAGTTCTGGAACAAGTCCTGTATTTGGAAGTCCTGTAGGCAGTAGTTCACCTGGCATGACTATTTTCATCCTAGAATATAAGAGTAAATCTTCGAATGAAATCCAATTTCCATATACATCAAACATTACCATATTGGCAATTATTCCATAATATCCTAATAGTACTATTACATAGCCTAAAATAACTCCACCTTGTCTTCCCCAATCGATCCTAAAATGACCTTTTCTCTCCTTTTCTTTTATCTCATGAGATTCAGAGTTTTCTACTTGTTCAGTAGTCATTATCTAACCTTCTAAAAATAATAATTAACAATGTAAAATTAACAAGAAAATTTAAATTCTTTTTATTTGCTAAAATTTACATACAAATATTCACGTTTTTAAAACTTCCAGGTCTATAATATTTAGACATATCTTAATTGATTGATAACTTCATGTTAGAAAATTTTGAATTTGGGTATCCCAAGTGCTACTCTTTGATTTTTCATTTTCCCAATCTTCCAATAAAATCCTCTTTAAGAATTCTGTTGCTGATCCTTTCGGTACTTCTTCCCTAAATTCTATATATCTTGGTACATGAGAGTAAGCTAGATTATGAAACATATATTCACTGAGTTCTTCATACGTAATTGAACGATTTTTCACTCTTACAGCAATTATCTTCATCTCAATATCATTACTTTTTCCACTAACCAGAGGAAGCACAGCAGTTTCAAGAATATTAGGATGTGAATTTGCAATCCTTTCGATGTCTCTAATACAAATTACATCATTCCCCTTCTTTATAACTTCTGTTCCTTTACCTTTAAAATAAACAAAACCATCATAGTCTTTATAGCCATAATCACCTGTATATACCCAGTTATCTTCACCTATCCTTACATCAGTATTTTCTGGTTGCTTGTAATATTCAAAAAGGGAATTTGACTTCATTCTAACAGCAATTTCACCAATATTATTCGGACCAGGCGGAATTTCATTTCTGCCAGTATCAACAATCTTTAACTCTATAAAATCCGGAGGTGTCCCAATTGATCCGATTTTACCTCCTTTGGATCCTACCTTATTCATCGTCATGCCGATTCCTTCACTATGTGACCAACATTCGAAAAGAGGAATTCCAAATCTTTTTTCAAATGCATTCCATAACTCAACAACCGCTCCAAATCCATAACCAAATTTAATAGAATGGTTTCGATCCTGTATTGTTGGTTTCTGGTAAAGCAAATCTGTTAAATAACCTCCAAAATAAAAGAAACATGAGGGATTATACTTTTGTATTTCTTCCCAAAATGTGCGTGCATTGAATGTTTCCGTTAATACTACAGATTTATCATAAAAGAGTGAAGGAATAATTACATAGAATTGTGCGGAACCTTGCGACAAAGGTAAGGGACAAAAGATTTTTGTTACCTCATTTAATCCTACATCCTTTAGTTCATAACCAATCGAAATCCCAGGTAACACAACATTTCTGTATACTACTCCTTTGGGGTCTCCAATAACACCTTCTGAATATAAAATCTCTGAAGGATCTTCATTAAAGATATTAATTTTTGGGTTTTCGGAGTTTGTAGATACCAAGGAAGAAAAATCAAGATAGTAATTATCATAATTATAATCGCTTGGAGCATTTCGGATTATTATTCTCTTTAATTTTGGTAAGTTTTTTTTGATTTTTTCGAAGTAGCTGAGAAATTCAAAATCAATCATCAAAATTTCAGAGTCACTATTATTCAATACGAACTCCAACATTTCAGCTTTCATAGGTTTATGAATTGGGACAAAAATCGCCCCCGCTTTAGCTATCCCAAACCAGGAAAAAAGATATTCGGGACAATTGTTCATGAGAAGTGAAATTTTTGGTCTCATCAATTCTAATTCATTAATTACGGATAGTATTCCATGGGCAACCATATTTGCATTATGGTTTATATCTTTATATGAATAGCATCTATTCTTAAAGTAAAGAAAAGGTTTATCTTTGTTTTTTTCCGCTTTTATTTCTAATAGTTTGGGAAGTGTAGCATTCTCTCTTCCAAAATTTGATATAATTTTTGAACGATCGTCATTTTTACTTATTATTAAAGAGCTATCTTCAATTTCAATCAGAACTTCCTCATTATCATCAAAAGGAAATAACTCATCTTTACAAATTCCACTAGGAATGTAAAGCCATACGCTTTTATATCCCCCATTACCTGATTTTTTCGTAGTAATCTTACCCTTACCAATTTTCATACTCTCACTTCAAAATTGTTTTACTACCGTAAAATAATAGTGTAAATTAGGGATCGGGATCCTTATAATATTTTTTATTTCCATAAATGATCTGTCAACAAAACAAATCACATTTTACATTAAAGGACAAGACATAAGAACGAACAAGGGGAAAAAAGATTTTAACAAAAATTTATTTTAAGAACCCAACCATGACTTTTTCTACTATTTTATTATAAAGTTTATATATTTTAATGGCAATTTAATTAAAGTTTTCAAATAATAATTAATACAATTTTTTCATTATCTTTACTCATATTTAAAAATACTTATGGGAAATTTCAGGTAACTGTGAGACAATATGGCAAAAAGTGAAGATTTTAAATTAATTAGGACTGCGTGCCCTGCTCATTGCGGAATTGATTGTTGTGGCATGATAGCTTATGTTAAGGGGGATCGTATTGTTAAATTAGAACCTGCTGATTTTCCTGATGAACGAGATAAAAGAATTTGTTTACGAGGTTTAACGAGCTTAGATATTACCTATCATCCTGATAGGATTAAGTCTCCAATGAAACGTGTGGGTGAGAGAGGAGAAGCAAAATTTGAACGAATATCATGGAATGAAGCCTATACGA
This sequence comes from Candidatus Thorarchaeota archaeon, assembly GCA_048882645.1. GTDB lineage: Archaea > Asgardarchaeota > Lokiarchaeia > Sigyniarchaeales > SOKP01 > Loki-b32. Next base: position 10,164 of record JBHLRJ010000022.1, on the reverse strand, counting down.
TAATCGTAAATAAATTCAAAGAAATTTCAGATAAATACGGATGGAAATCGATAGGATGGGTTCTAGGAGGCCCTGGTGCAGGAACCACCAAGTTTGGTGCTTACTTAAGGTTAGCAAGCCTAACACAAAGCACTCGGGTTAGTGCGTGGGGTTATGGAGATGCCGGACTTCCATGTGGTAGTAGAGTTATATTAGGACATCAATTTCCCTATATGCATTTACATGGGGAATTTTGGCAACGAAAATATCCCGAATTGTTAATGGTATGGGCTACGAATCCCGCTGAATCAATGCCTTTACAAAATATGAGGAAACTTATGGATGCGAAGGAAACTGGAACACAGGTAGTTGTAGTGGACCCACGCTTCACGGTAACAGCATCAAAAGCAGATGAATATATCGGATTATATCCAGGAACAGATAGCGCATTAGCACTTGGTATTATGAATATGATTTTTCAAAATGATTTGCATGATAAGCAGTTTATCTTAGAACATACAAATGGAGGTTATTTGGTAAGAACAGATACTGGAAAAATGTTGAGAGGGAAAGATGTTAATGCTAAAAAAGAAGATGCATATATAATATGGCATGAACCTTCCAAATCCCATAAAACAATATCTCGTACGAATATAATGGAAGCAAGTCTTACTGGAAGTTATAAAGTGGAGGAAATTGAATGCAAGCCTGTTCTCCAACTTTTAATCGAATTGGCATCAGAATACACTCCTGAAAACACAGCTGAAATTACTGGTATAGATAAAGAGCTTATTATTAAACTGGCAAAAAGGATAGCCAATTCAAAAAAAGTAGTGTTTCTCACTCACATGGGCTTTACTAGAACTTATCATGGTGATATTTCCTTACGAGGAGTTATTTCGGTAGCAGCAATAACGGGAAATGTAACAACCAGAGTAAGTTCGGGATATATGCCTGCCGCTTTAAATTGGAATCCTTTCCTTAAAGCAATCCCCGATAAACTAAGCTATCATAGAATAGGGATTCTCAATCTTTATGATGCTGTGATTTCTGGAAATCCTTACCCTATTAAGGCTCTATGGTTTGCTTTTATCAATTTTTTAAACCAATGTGCTAATTCTAATAAGATTATAGAACAATTCTATCCTAATGTAGAATTTATTGTACAAACTGAGTTATTTATGACTCCCTCAGCTCGATACGCTGATTTACTTCTTCCTGTATGTAGTTTTTTAGAATTTTCAGATTTTTTAGCTCAACCCTATCCTTATGTACAACTTCAGCAGAAGGTGATTGAACCCTTATATGAATCTAAGTCGGATGTGACTATCGCTGCTGAGCTTGCTGAACGTCTAGGATTTGGCGAATACTTTGAAGGTGGAGAAGAGGGATTAATTGATCTTATTATACCACGCAACTTCCAAGGATTGGGGATTTCACGTGAAACCTTAAAAACTCAAGCGATGCAATTACCCTCACTACCAGAGGGTGCAAGCTTTCCCCTCAGCTTTGGTACTCCGTCGAGAAAAATTGAATTATATGCAGAACAACTTTATGAAGACGGAGAAGCACTTCCCGTTTATCTACCCCCAATTGAAGCCCCAATCACACCTGGAGAAAAAAAATATCCATTAACACTAGTTAATGGTCATAGTCGTTTTCGTACACACTCTATGTTTGCAAATGTAGATGCGATATTGGATTTAAATCCCGACCCTATTGTTGATATTCATCCTATAGATGCAGAAAAGAGAGATATAAAAACTGATGATCTCGTTATAGTGTATAATGATAGAGCTAGAACTACGCTAAAAGCTAGAGTAACAGAAGGAGTTAAACCTGGTGTGGTCAATATTACAGAAGGATGGTGGATAGAACAGTTTCAAGAAGGAAGTCTAAACCATCTTACGCATGACATTATTAATCCCGTACAAAATAAGGTCTATGAGCCTAACATGCATATGAATGATGTCGCAGTTGAAATAAAAAGGAGTGAGGGATGAAAAATGAATAATAGAAAACAATTTGGAATGGTTATTGACCAAGAACGGTGTATTGGATGTGAAGCATGCAGTATTGCTTGCAAAATAGAAAATAATACAGCTGATTATTGGATAAAAGTTGAAACTCAAGGTGGTGCTGTGAAAGACACCCCTAGAGGTAATTTTCCAAATTTAACTATGGATTTTCTACCAAGACTATGTAATCATTGTAAAAATCCCCCATGTGTGGATTCTTGTCCCGAGGATGCTCTCCAAAAGAGGGATGATGGGATTGTTATATTAGATCAAAACTTATGCACTGGTTGCCAATCGTGTTTGACTGCTTGCCCGTATAAAGTTATAGTGTTTGATGACGATAAAAATCTCGCAGGAAAATGTAATTTATGTTTTCATAGGATTGATCAGGGTCTTGAACCTTTTTGTGTGATTTGTTGTGAAGGCCAAGCAATATATTTTGGAGATTTTAGCGATCCTGATAGTATAATATCAAAAAAAGTTGCTAAGAATAAGGTTTTTCAACTTGAACCTGAGGAAAATACTAACCCTTCAGTCTATTATATCCCTCCTAAACCAAAGAAGAAATTATAATATTTTACCTAATAAATTAAAAAAAAAAAATAAAGGTTGATATTATATATCAGTATTTTCAATGATCATAGCTGTTCCTTGACCACCGCCACAACACATTGTAGCAAGACCATAATGAGCTTTTCTCTTTTTAAGAATTCTTGCTAAAGTACCAACTATCCTTGGACCGGTAGCTGCAATTGGATGCCCTATAGAAATGCCACCACCATAAATATTTATATCATCCATTCGATCATCTAATCCCATTTCATGGATCCAGTTCAAACCAACGATTGCGAAGGCCTCATTGATTTCAAAATAATCAATATCATCAACTGAAAGACCCGAATGTTTTAATGCCATCCAAGATGCTGGAACTGGACCCCTCCCCATAACTGTAGGATCTACTCCTCCAAAACCATTTGAGACAATACGAGCTAATGGATCTAGATCATGTTTTTTCATAGCTTCTTCTGACATTAGCAATAATGTTGCTGCCCCCGCATTTATTGGGCATGAATTCCCTGCAGTTATTAATCCTTGTTCTGTGTCGAATGCTTTGATATATTCTTCTTTGGTTAGGAGAGGTCTATAGTATCCACCTGCCCAACCAGGAGTAGTTAATCCCCTTAAATCTCTTGTTCCTTCATACGTAGCATTGCCTCGTACTGATGTATCATGTTCAATTAATAATGGAGTATCCTCATCGCCTTCCGCATGGGCCATGATAGGGACAATCTCATCTTTAAAAAAACCTTCTTCTTGACCTTTTGCAGCCAATTGATGACTACGAACTGAAAATCTATCGTTAGCTTCTTTACTAAATGTGCCCGCATTCATTTCATGGAGTTTTTGGGCAGTTTGTAGCATTGAACCTGAACAACGAAAGTCAACAATATCATCAATGAAAAATTCGTGACCTTTTCTCATAGTTGGGGATAATTCTCTCTGGGTTGGACGTTTTGATCTTGACATAGTGGCATTATTCTTCCCGGATGCGATTACCACATCCGAGTATCCCATTGCGATATTATTATACCCAAAGGAAGCGCAGGTCATTCCTGAGCCGCAAGCTCTATCTAATGCAACAGATGATACCTTAGTTGGAAACTTCGCTAAAAAAATGGGATATCTTCCTCCAAAGGTAACATATTCATGATTAAAATGAGTAGCTCCTATATAAAACTCATCAACATCTTCAGGTGTAACTTTATCTTTTAATCGATTATCAAACATTTCCATTAAAGTATACGCAGTTAATTCATCAGGACGTAAGTTTCCAAAAACATCTCTTGCCGGTTCTCTTGGTCGAGATCTCGAAAATGGGGTCCTGACATAGTCTGTTATATACACATCTCTTACTTTCATTTTTTTTAACCTCTTTTTGTTATATTTATACCTCATTTTTTTTAATCTAAATTCTCGATTACTAATGCAGTTCCTTGACCACCACCACATGACATCGCAGCAAGACCATATTGTGCTTTCTTCTCTTTAAGAATTCTGGTTAAGGTTGCCGTGATTCTCAGGCCTGAAGCGGATGCTGGATTCCCTATTGCTATAGCACCCCCATGAATATTTAATTTATTTTCCCAGTCGATTCCTAGTTTATTCGCAGTGTAAAGTGCTACTATACTGAAACTCTCATTAATTTCGAAATAATCAATATCTTCAGCTTTTAAATTTGCGTGCTTTAAAGCCATTTGAGATGCTGGTACTACAGCTCGCCCTCGTACTGTTGGATCTACTCCTGCAAAACCAATTGAGATAACTTTCGCCACAGGGTTCAAGTTGTAATCTTCAACTGCTTTCTTAGAAGCAAGTAAACAAAGTGAAGCTCCATCACATAAAGCTGAACTATTTCCTTCTGTTATTATCCCGTTTTCTGTTCCAAATTTTGCAATATATGCATCTTTGGAAAATTTCGGATTTTTATAGCCACCTGCCCATCCTGGAGTGCTTATGGAAGGCATGTTAGCAATATCCTCTAATGTAATTGCTTTCTTAATTGATAGATCTTCCGAGATCTCAATTTCATTTTCAGGTTCTCCTTCTCTATGACCTTTAATAGTCATTATCTCTTCCTTGAAATATCCTTCTTCCTGAGCTTTTTCTGCTAAATTGTGACTTCGAACACTAAATTTATCCATTTCCTCTTTAGTGAAAAGATCTGCTTCTTCCTCTGCCAGTTTTTGAGCTGTTTGAAATAATAAACGACTCGTTTTCCAATCATATAAATCGTCATTATACCATTTATTCTCGGGATCAAGCATAAGTTTATCTGGAGGTGATCCAAATACTTCTACTTTTCCACCGTAATTATGTAATGGTACACGAGTAAATTGATCAAAGCCTATAGATACTACCACATCGGAATAACCCATTGAAATATTTCCGAAACCAATATGCAAAGTTGTCATACCAGAACCATCTTGTTTGTCGAATACCGTTGCTGGTACATGAAAGGGAAAACTTGCCATCCAGCCAGGGATCCTTCCTCCAAATGTCCCATGCTCATGTTGTAATAATGCACTACCAACTAAAACTTCGCTAACATTCTCACGCTTGAGTGTACTACCTTTATTAGGTACACGGTTATCAAACATCTCTTTCAAGACATGAGCTGCAAGCTCTGTTCCCCACTTCTTACTAAAAGCATCTTTATCAGGTTCCAGAGGATTTGATAAGGAAAATGGAGTCCTTACATGGTCTATTAAATATACTTCTCTTGTTTCTTTCATATTTCTTTTTCACTTTTTCGTTTAAAATTTAACAAATATATAGTTGAGATTTAACGATTAAATAAATATTTTCATATCCATTTTTCCTAAATAAATAAAAAGTGAAAAAAAAAAAAAAAGAAAAAACATCATCTTCCCTTAAAAACAGGTTTACGTTTTTCAACAAATGCTGTAGCAGCTTCTCTATGGTCTTCAGAAGCATAGCACTTAGCATTAAATTCGTCTTCGACTTTTAGCATTTCATCAAATATTTTATTATAACCTCGGTGTATCGCCTCTTTCGAGAGAGCTAATGCAAGGGGTGCTTGCTCTGCTAGATGATTGGCAAATTCCATTGTTTTAGGCAATAATTCATCATGAGGAAAAACTGCGTTAATCAACCCAATCTTGTAAGCTTCCTCGGCAAATATGCGTTTACCACTGAAGATAAGCTCTTTTGCCTTATGAACACCAATAAATTTAGGTAATAAAAAGCTTCCATTCATATCTGGAATTAATCCCATTCGAATAAAGAATTCTCCAAAGCTAGCATTTTCTGAAGCATAAATTATATCACAACTTAGTGTTAAATTCGTTCCAAATCCTACAGCAACACCATTTACAGCAGCAATTATTGGCTTATATAATCTAAAGAAATCATAGGGATGAATAGTGACACTTCCCCCTGCAACTTCTTCCCTAAATTTACCACTAGCAAATTCTTGGACGTCTGCCCCGGCACAAAAAGCTTTTCCTGCTCCAGTTATAACTATTACTCTCACATCAGAATCTTGTTTAGCTTCCTTTAATGAATTTTTCAAATCTGCGTTCATCTGTACATTAATAGCATTTAGCCTTTCGGGACGATTAAGTGTAATTACTGTCACCATACCTTTTTTCTCATACAGAATAGTTTCATATTTTAGACTCATAAATCAAGACACCTTTAAACTAATACTAACAAAAAATAGTATTTTGTCAGTTATTGATTGTGTTAATTAAAATTGATTACTAGAATATTTAATTTCTTTTATCCTTCCTTTAAATTCAAAACAAAGAAGCAAAACGAACAAGATAAACAATAAAACTTTTTTTTCATTTTGGTTAGTAATAAAATACTAAAAATAAATTGAATTTTAAAATATAAAATTATTGAATGATTAAAATGAGTGAAGCTGAATATAGAAAAGCTGCTAATATTTTAGCTAAAGCGGGAGGTTTTCCTCATCGTTGGTCCGATACATTGCATGAAATATTAAAGCATACCATTAAAGACGAAAATCTTGACCTTGTATTTGCTTTTGAGAAAAATATCTCCCAAACTATGGATCAATTAAAGGAGAGTAGTGGCTTATCTGAACAAGAGATATTAAAAAAAGCAGATGAATTAGCAAAAACAGGTGTAATCTTCAACCAACCTAATCGCCAAGGAGTAATGGTATATCGACTACTAATGATGGGAAGACAATTTGAATATATTTTCATGCAAAAACTTGAAAAATCAGATGAGAATTATAAATTAGCTAAATTGTTCCATAAGTTGAACGAGGAATCAAGTGAATATGTGCAATCTAATTATGATAGTATGAGTGCTATATTAAATAGGATGCCACCAGTAGATCGAACAGTTTCTATATTAGAAGATCTTGAAAGCGGGGAGGAAACTAATATTATTATTAATCAAGAAATTCAGGTTCCAAAAGAACAAATTCTACCTACTCAACGAATAAGAGAGCTGATCGAGAAATACGATGATATTGCTGTAGGACAATGTTATTGTCGACAACATCAAGAATTTTTGGGCAATCCGTGCAAACAGATCGAACCTACACCAAGTTGTATGACATTAGGTAAATCTGCAAGACATACATCAAATCATGGTTTTTCTAAATTGGTATCAAAGGAAGAAGCATTAAAAATTCTAAAAAAATGTGAAGATGCTGGATTAGTTCATAAGGCTTATCATCTACATGGTGATACTTCAAAAGAAGAAGTAGCAATTTGTAATTGTTGCAGTTGTTGTTGTCTAACTGCGAGGGATTGTTTGATTTTCCCTGTAGTTAATGCTACTAACTATTTAGCTAGTATCGATGAAGATCTATGTACCGGGTGTGGCACTTGTGTAGATATTTGTTATAATAAAGCCATTGAATTAAATGATAATGATAAAGCAGAGCGAATAGAAGAATTTTGCGTTGGATGCGGAGTATGCGCTTATCATTGCCCTGAAAACGCAATATCTCTTATTGAAGGACCGAGAATGGTAAGAATGCTTCCTCCTCGTAAGAATTAGTTTAAAATCTCCTTTTTTTTGTTCTTTTTAATAGTCTTAACGTTTTTACTTAATTTATTTTTTGAAAAATTTATTAATACTAGCAATTGAACTTAATACTTGCTTAAATGCTCCAGATTTCATGTTTTAATGAGCGAAATCAACATAAGATATTGAAAAAAAAGAAAATAGGTTTATTTGATAATTGCATATGCATTACTTAGTACTACGGTAGAGCTCTTTCGGACTTGAATTATATAACGACCATTATCTTTCCAACCCTCTGTGGTAAGTGATTCCCCAGGATAAACTACATTCGTAAATCTTGCTTTAAACTCCTTGAAACGAGCTACATCTCCGTCACATGCACCATAAAGTATTGCTCTAGTTGCATGACCATATGTACACAATCCATGTAAAATTGGTTTCTCTTGGCCACCTTGACGTGCCAATTCAGGATCAATATGTAAAGGGTTTAAATCGCCATTAAGTCTATATAATACTGCTTGATTCTCAGCTGTTTTGTATGTTATACTAAAATCTGGCTCCTTTCCTTCTGGAGGAGTTAATGTTTCACTTTTAGGACCTCGATCTCCTCCAAATCCCCCTCCCCCCAAGTAAAAGAAAGCAGATTTGACGTCAAATAAGGGCTCTCTATCTTTAGTAAGTGCAGTAAATTTAACATGAATAACTGCTGCTTTCCCCTTATCAAAAATATCAGTTACTTCGCTAAAACATGTAATTTCTCCTTGAGATGGAAACGGTTTATGTAAATGTATTAATTCTTCTCCATGTATGAACCTGGGAAGGAAAACATTTCCTAAATTGCGTGGAAAGGCAATTCCTCTAGCGATAGTCGCAAAACTAGGAAGTACTTTAAGACCACCAGATGTATTTTCATAGACAAAAGGGAGTTCATCTGCTTGGGCACCGACTCCTACAGCATAAAGTACTGCATCTCTCCAAGTATATTTAAAAGTCATTTCAGGATTTTTTACACCAACACAGTTTAAATCTAATCCAGAAGACATTTTTATTCGTTCTCAATTTTTAATTTTATTCAATTAATTTTTATTTCCAATTCTATATTAATCATTTTGATTACATTTTTATCATTATTTAGTTCTTTTATAAATATAATCTAAATAAAGCCGCTCCTTTTTAAGCCTTCTATCAGCCATTTCATATTCCTTTCTAAATTATCTAGTAAACCGTATTCCATAACTTTTGAATTCGGAATATAAGTCTCAAAATATTTAAGTGCTATTTCTCTATTTGATAATCCTTCATTATACCACTGAATCATTGATTTTTTAGTTTTAAAATGAAATTCTTCCATCTCTTCTAATATCATATCAAAATCATTATCTGTCCATACCCCGAAATGAGCTAAAGTTATTGAATTCAATTTATTTTTCAAATTTCTAAGCTTCTGAAAAGATTTAAGTAATTCTGGTTCATTAAATTCAGGTGGCATAAAAGTAGGCTGAGCATAGGTATAGCCAGATTTATCGATAACTGCATCTCCAGTAAATATATTTTTGTTCTTTTCATCCAAAAGTGCAATTGAATCCATTGTATGGCCAAAGAAATTAAATACTTCTAGCTTTAGACCATCTAGGTTAATAATATCATGCTCTTTTAAAGGTACCACATCTTCTAAAGGTTCGACTGACACTTCAAAAATATCATTCATAGGAGTGGGATCTAATAATTTTTCAACACCATTCTCAGAAGCCAACACTTCAATATCAACATCCTTCATTAATGCTTTTAACTTATTAACACCTGCAGTATGATCCCAATGTGTATGCGTAAGAAATATCTTATGGATAGGGTAAATATTGAACTCTTTTAGTTTATTAACAATTCTCTCTGCCATTTCTGCTCCTGAGGTATCAATTAGCATCCGAACTCCATGGTTTTCTACAACATAGAGCGCAAGGCTTCTAGGGGCTCCAAATAAATAACCATCAATTAAATAACTATTATCATTAAATTTTCCTTCCTTGTGTATAAAAACCAATTTAATCACTATTTTATGCTTAAATATGCTAACTAATTAAAGTTACAAAAATAAAAAAAAATAGAAAATATTTTGACTATATTACATCATTCCTAATTCCTGTGGACCTGCCGCACCTTCCCTTTTATCAGGTAAATCCTTCATCAATTCAGGAAATTTCTCTGCTAATTGTTGTGGGGTGAAAGTTTGCCAATCATTTGATATCTTCTTCACAGCACGCCACCCACGATAAACCCATACTTTATCACCAATAGCTCTAAATACTTCTCCATTAATCCCTTTAGCAGCATCTGAAGCTAAATATGCGACTAATGGTGCAAAATGCACTGGATTAAATACATCAAAGCCATCTTTCGTTTTTCTTTCCATAAATCCAGCCATTCTTGGTGTTAAAGTAGTAGTCATACGCGTTCGAGCACTTGGTACAACACAATTAACAGTTGCATATTTAGCGAGTTCTCTAGATACAATTACTGTAAAAGTTGCTATTCCGGATTTAGCAGCTCCATAGTTCGACTGCCCCACATTTCCATATAAACCAGAATCCGAAGCTGTATTAATAATTCTACCAAAGTTTCCTAAAGATTCATCTGCTTT
>JBHLRJ010000021.1:0-40023 GCA_048882645.1 Candidatus Thorarchaeota archaeon | reverse complement strand
ATAAAATTAATTAAAATGATTCTAGAAAAATAATATTGAAAATAATCGAAATTGTCTATGAATCATGAATGAAAACCATAATAATACAACTCCTAATAATTCCCCCCCAAAAATAATTGATTCAAAAGAAAAAGAAATTTCAGAGCAAAAACCCCCAAATGATAAAATAGTCTATTTTAATCTTGTTGAGGAAAATGATAACGAGAGTTATGAAAAAGGTGAGGAATGAAATCATTTATTAACTTTCAATCCCTCAAAAATTGCTTTAAACTTATGATAACACGAATTAAATGAATTAAGAACCCTAACCATACATTATTTTGAAAGAGAAAAAAAAAGTTGTTTAATTATTTTAGTTTTAGGAGTTTTCTCATCCATTTCGGTAAGATGAATCCAATGTAATAGAAGGTGCTCGCGAGGACCATAAATAATCTGAAAATTATTAACGTTGTAGGGGTCAGGGTGATGAAGCCATCTCCAAAAGCCCCAATTGCGAATAAGTTGAATGATAGTATTAAGAATCTTCCTTTCCATACGAGCACAGGATCATCTTTTATTTTTAGAGAAGCGATAGAGAAGTCGTTTCCAGTGATGGTGCTTATTAAGAGAGAGATAGCAAGATATACTAAGATAAATCCTCTGTAATCAATGTCTATTGGATTTCTTTTTATACCGATAACATTATCCAGAGGACCAAAAGGAAAGAAAAACAAGAAGTAGAATAGGTAGATATAAAATGCCAAAGACAAACAAACGATAGTCAAATTAACGACGCCTTTTTGCTTTTGATGTAATGCAGGCATATAAATTTGAAGCCATGAAAATAAAGCTATGGGGACACCTAATGTTCCAAGCAAAACATAGACTGGATAAATTATTTCCTTACGTGTGAACACCCAGTAGATAAAGCCAAGTCCACTGGGATACCAAGGGGACATTGTAAACATTATTGCTAAAAAGAAGTAACCTATTGATTTGTCTTTAGTTTTTATGAATTTAAGAAGGACTATAATACCATAAAGCCATGCAATACAGACAGCTAGAAATCCTAATATTCCTGAAAGGAATGTTAACTCATCTAATTCGACAAATAGCAAAAAAAACACCTTTATACATTTAATAAAATATTTAATGTAAAATTTTATTAGTATCGAGATTAATAAACGGTCATAATATAATCATCATACTCCTTATTAAAATACTTATAGCAAATATGTTTTATTCCTACTGGTTTAATCAAACAAAATCAATAAATATTTATAGTTTTGAAATTTAAGTACTAAATACATCTTTATAAGGAGTCGGATTGATATGAATATAGAATTAAAATTGAAATGGCCGATAAGTTGTTATGCAGGAATTTTAGTTATCGCTATTTATTGTATTTTTACATTTACTTCACTTGCGTTATTCCCTCCCCCTTTTAGTGCTTTAACGAACTGGCTAAGTGATCTTGGAAATTCATCTTACAATCCTAATGGGGCAATATTTTATAATCTAGGGTGTATCTTGACGGGGAGTATGTTAATAGCATTCTTTATTGGTTTATATAAGTGGTATAGAAGTGAAATATGGTATAAAATGCTAATTATTTTGATTCAAGTAGTTGGGTGCTTTTCTGGTTTTGCATTGATTATGATTGGGATTTTTTCAGAAGATTTTTTAGCATCTCACATATTTTGGTCAGATGTATTTTTTAAAGTCAATCTTATAATTTTGATATTGGCATCGATCATCTTGCTTTTTCATAAAGATTTTATAAAGTTGATTGGCATATATGGTATCATTGTGGCGGTGATAAATCTATTATTTGTATTTTACTTAGGTACTCCTATTTTAGAGTGGTTTACAGTGTTTACTGCACTAGGTTATGTAGGATTAATCGTGTATAATATGTGGAAAAGATTCCGATAAATTCAAACTTCAGACACTTACCTTTTTAATCCCATTTCAAGTATGGATTTATAATGGCACAACTATATGTGTTTGGGTTCTATCCACACCATCAATCTTATGAATTTTCGCTAAAATTGTTTTCGCGATGGTTTCAACGTCGGTTCCTTCAACTTTTATGATAATATCAATACCACCTGTTACAGGATAAGTTTCTTTTACTTCGGGTATTTTTTTTAGGTCTTTGACAATAGATTCTACAAATCCTGCTTTAGTTTTCATTAAAACAAAACATAGAGTCATTTTTCTGGATCTCCTCATAATGATTTTTTTGATTATTTTAATTAATTGTCTTTAAAATTTAAAAACTTTATAAAAATTCATGGAAAAATAAGTTGTTCTATAAAGAAGTATTTTATTCAGTATAAATTATTTGTATAAATTTGTCGAATGAATTGTGATATCGCAAGAAGATATTAAAAGCCTAATTAATGGATTCGTTGAGAAATATAAAATAAATAATGATGTTGTAACAGATTGGAGGGAACCAATATTTGGTATTGCTAAGGCAAAAGATCCATTGTTCAAACAATTAAAACAAGTGGCTTGCCAAGACCACAAATTACCTAATGAAGTACTTAAGGGTGCAAAAACTGTAATTAGTTATTTTATTCCTTTTAATGAAGGATTGGTATTTAGCAACACCACAGAAAAGAATGCTTCGCATGCATGGGCTACTGCTTATATCGAAACTAATAAATTAATTGCTAAATTGAACAATTACTTATCAAGTAGGTTTAAACAAGATAATTATAAATCATTTAAAATTCCCCCTACTCATAATTTTGATAAAGTTAATTTAATGAGTTATTGGTCTCACAAACATGTTGCATATATTGCTGGTTTAGGAAAATTTGGATTACATAAAATGCTAATAACTGAAAAAGGGTGTTGTGGCAGGCTAGGAAGTTTAATCACTTCTTTAGAGATTGAAGCGACAAGAAGGAATGATAAAGAATATTGCCTTTATTTTTTTAATAAAAGTTGTAAACAGTGTATAGAAAAATGTGTTTTTGATGCATTATATCCCAATAAATTTGATCGGAAAAAATGTTATAGCGTTTGCTTAGAAAATGGAAAACTATATTCAAAATTAGGTCTATGTGATGTGTGTGGGAAATGTGCTTGTGGAGTTCCTTGCTCAGTCAGAAATCCTGTATAATAGTTTAAGCAAATTAAATAGGTGAAAAATAAAAAAAGAATGAAATTTGTATTTCATAATGGTTTTAATTCAGGATGTTGTTCTAATTCCTTTCTCATATTGATAAGCTTTTCTCCATGTAAATCGTAACTTCTAAAGAATAAAATCGATCCAATAAGTGCTATCGCTGGAAATATAAATGTTAAAGACTTCAATCCAATATCTCTTAATCCGGGATTAGCAACAACTGGTACATATGAGCTCCAACCAGTTCCTGAAAAAATTATAGCAATTGTTGAAATACCGAGAATTGTTGAAAATCGATGTACAAATGCGTTTACTCCATAATAACTAGCTGCTCTTCGTACACCAAACTTAAGTGCATCTTGGTCAATAACATCTCCATGAATCAAATCGATATAAAATAATGCTGCAGATAATCCAAAGCCAATCGTAAAAAAAATAACCATTGACATCATTCTACTTAAAGCATCATTAGACAGAAGAATTAAAGGGAATAATGTAAAAATCCAGATTATTAACCCTATTATTAATCCTTTACGAGTACCAACTTTTTTTCTGATTAATGCTTGTATTGGCATAAATAGTGCTGCAGATCCAAGAGCAATTGCTAGAGTTAGACCAATCAGAGTAGAATCTTTAGTCCTTCCAAGGATATACACAGAATATAAGGGAAATACAGTCAATAAAACATTAAAACAATACCAAATAAGCATATTTCCTAAAGTAAACTTTAGAAATGTCCTATTTGCGAACGTTATTTTTAATGATTTAAGAAAGCCAGGTCTTTTTTCAAAGTCAGTTGTTTTTTCTCCTTTTTCATTAACGCCAATAAAGATGAATATAGCTGCCATAATAACTACTATAACACATAAAACAATGCCTGCAATAATATACATTAATCGAATGGAAGCAATCTCAATTGGATCAGGAGGTGCAGATGTAGGAACTAAAGGATCAATAATAAGAGTTGGAACCAGAGAGGCTAGTATTACCGCTATCATAGTAAAAATTTTAATAAACACATTAACGCTTGCCCGTTGCTTTTCAGTTGGAAACATCTCAGGGAACACAGCATTAGTATTTACAGAAAACATTGTATAAAAGAGCTCAAAGATAAATATTATTAGCATAAAATAAAGAAATTGTGAGTTTGCAGGAACTGTGTATAAGAGTATCATCATTAAGGACAATGGTACAAAAGAAATTATTAAATAAAGTTTTCTCTTCCCTAATTTTCCCCTCTGCCTAGTCTTTTCGCTTAGAGCTCCAAGGATTGGGTCGTTTACCATGTTCCAAACACCCCATAGGATAAAGCCAGTCCACATTTCAAGCATAGAAAGCCCTACAACTGCGAAATAATAGGTAAAGACATATATAGTAAATGCTTGATAAGTTAATTGATCTGGGAAAGCACTTGTTCCGAATGATAACCTTTTTGTTAAGGGTATTTTTCTTTCACTCATTAAAATCCCAAATTTAATTATTTTATTTAAAAAGTAATTAGTTCTAATTAAATTTTGATCTATTTAAAATTATATTATAGTTACAATTTTCAGTATAACCGGTCCTAAATTGGCTATATTTCATTATTTTGGGATAATCGTCTTAAATTTTTTATATTAATCTAAATATTTGCACTTAGTCTAATTTTATTAATAGAATTAATATAATTTAAGAATAAAGATATGAAAAATGTGAGTTTGAATAGAAATGGCAGATATGAATATTGAAGTAATGTACTTTGAAAAAGGAGGACCTCAGCATACAGAGAGAGCTTTACAAATCGCGAAGAAATATGCTGATCAGTTTGGGGTTAAAGATATTATTATAGCTAGCACAACTGGTACAACTGCAGAGAAATCACTTGAGATTTTCAATCCAGAGAAATATAACTTGGTTGTAGTCACACATTCATATTATTTTGCGGGATTAACCAACAGACAAGAATTTCCTGAAGATAAAATGAAGATGCTTAAAGATAGAGGATTGAAGTTCTTTATAGGCACACATGCCTTTGCAGGAACAGAAAGGAGCGTTAGAATCTCATTAAAACAATGGGGCCCTATTGAAATTATGGCAAAATACTTACGAACAAATTTTAGTCAAGGTACAAAAGTTTGCATGGAAATTGCTACTATGGTTGTTGATGCAGGACTTATAGAAGATATTGAGCAAGATATTATCTGTATTGGTGGAACAGGACGGGGAGCAGATACCGTGTGTCTCATCAAACCGGCACCCACTAGTTTGTTTGATAAATTACGAGTGAAAGCTATATTAGCTAAACCTCTATGAACTATAGTTTAAAGCTTACATTTTTTTTTTACACCTTCACCATGACACTCTACAACAACAAAAATAAAATATTATAGTTATAACTATATTGTTCTCCCGTTAAACAGTTAAACACCTTCCACATTCCCCATAATAAACTTAATTATCAATTAACATTGATAAAATAATTATCAAATAAGAGTTTGAGTAAGAAAATAAAAATATTGAAAAATAATTATATAATCTTTAATTTTTTTCCAACTTTTTCTATAGAGCTTAATGCCATATTTAAATCTTCTTTTGTAAGTAAAGCATTCATCTGAACTCGAATGCGCGATAATTCTCTTGCAACCATAGGAAAGACAATAGGAGTTCCATAAATGTTTTCCTCTTCAAAAAGAATTCGTGCGAGTTCTTGTGCCTTTCCAGGATCCCCGATAATCAATGGAATAATTGGAGTTTCTGAGTCTCCTGTATTATATCCCATACTTTGAACTTCCTTTTTGAAGTAGTTTGTATGTTCCCAAACTCTTTTTACATGTTCAGGTTCACTTTCTACTACTTCAATTGAAGCTAAATTAGCGGCTACAACTCCTGGTGGATGTGCCGTACTAAGTAGATATGTCCTACTTTTATTTGCGCAAAATTCTATTAAATCTTTTGATCCTGCGACTGTACCTCCAAATACCCCGAATCCTTTGCTCATTGATCCTCCCTCAACGTGAACTTTTCCTTGCAAATTAAAATGTGCTACGATTCCTCGTCCATTTCCAAGAACTCCTTCACCGTGACAATCATCTACGAATATCATGGCTCCAAAGTCTTCAGCTACACTGGCAATCTTATCTAAGGGAGCCATATCACCATCCATACTAAAGACTCCATCGGTTATAATGCAAATTCTTCTTGCCCCTTCTCTTTCAGCTTCCTTAAGTTGAGTTTCTAGATCTGAGATGTCTTTATGTTTGTAAATAATCCTTTTAGCACCAGATAATCTTACACCATCAATAATAGAACCATGATTCAATTCATCTGACACAACAATATCAGGTTTTCCTACTAACATAGGGATTAATCCAGAATTAACAGCAAATCCCGTTTGACATAAAAGTGAAGCTTCAACTTCTTTAAACTCAGCAAATTTAGCTTGAAACTTTCTCGTTAAATCAAAACTTCCTGCAATTACCGGTACTGCTCCAGCGCCAGCACCATATTTCTTGGTAGCATCTATAGTTGCTTGAATAATTTTTGGATGCGTTGCAAGCCCAAGATAATTATTCGTGTTTAACATGAGCACTTCTTTGCCATCAACAGTAGAATGTGGTTTCGAGCCTTGTTCTAAGTATCTGATAATCCAGTTTAAGTTTTTTTCTTTTAAATCTGTCATTTCTTCCTTAAGAAAGCCCACTGGGTTTCTTTTCATCATATCACCTTAATTATTTTTAAAATAAGTCTATGAAATTATATTTATTGGTATTCTGAAAACTTTATTAGTTTTTCTCAATTAGATGAGGGTAAAAAATGGGAATATAATAAATAAACCTTTTTTTATGGAGTAAATTATGAACAATACTATATAATTAAAATGATTGGTGTCGGTTATAATGAGAAGAATTCTTGTAATTGGAGCAGCAGGGCAAATTGGGAGCGAGTTGGTACCATTTCTGAGGAAAGTATATGGAAATGATAATGTAATAGCTACTGGAAGAAAAACCCCACTTCCGGATTCGATTAAAAAATCTGGTCCTGTTATTTATCTAGATGCTTTAGAGAGGAATAAATTATCGGAAGTATTATATGAGTATGAAATTGATACTATTTTTCATATGGCCTCGATTCTCTCTGCCACGGGAGAAAAAATACCTCAAACAGCATGGAATATTAATATAAATGGATTAATTAATGTTTTAGAGGCTGGTCGTAGTTATAATTTGGATAGAATTATCTGGCCAAGTTCCATTGCCGCATTTGGTCCTACTACGCCAAAAGAGAATACTCCAAATATTACTGTACTACAACCTACAACGATGTATGGAATTACAAAAGTAGCAGGTGAATTATTAGCAGAGTACTATTACAAAAAGTATAATCTAGATGTTAGATCAATGAGATTACCAGGAATAATCAGTAGTGAAACCTTACCAGGGGGTGGAACTACAGATTATGCTGTAGAAATATTTTATGAAGCTATCAAAAATAAAAAATATACATGTTTTCTAAGAGAGGATACGGTTCTACCTATGATGTATTCACTGGATTGTCTTAAATGTATGCTTGATTTATTAGAAGCGGATAATTCTAATTTAAAAAGACGTGTGTATAATATTACTGGCATGAGTTTTTCTGCTGGAGAGATCGCGGGCGAAATTAAAAAACATATTCCGGATTTTGAAGTTTTCTATAAGCCAGATTTTAGACAAGAAATTGCAGATTCATGGCCTAAGACAATAGACGATTCATTCGCTCGTGAAGAATGGAACTGGAGTCCCAGTTACGACTTAGAATCAATGACTAAAGATATGATTGAGATCCTTAGTAAAAGACTATTATAATAAAAACAAGTTTTATTTCTTATCTTCTCTTATTTACTTTTATCTCATTTACACTAAATTCATGCTAAATTAAATTCTCATGAAAATTGTATTCCACGAAAGATATTATAATTCGTATTATGCGATGGATCCAGCAGCTGAATCAGGTCGTTTAGAGGGAATCATTGCTTTATTAAAAAAGAACAAAGATTATGAATTTATTTCCCCTAAACCAGCAACGGAGGAGGATATTTTAAGGGCTCATACAATTGAACACCTACAGCAAATCAAAAGAAATAATTTATTATTTGAATTAGCGGCTTTAGCTGCAGGTGGATCAATTTTAGCTGCAGAAGAAGGTTATAGCGGAAATCCAACATTCGCAGTTATAAGGCCTCCAGGACATCATGCATCGGCAAATTCTTGCTGGGGCTTTTGTTATTTTAATAATATAAGCATAAGTTTATTGAAACTTTATTCGGAGGATAAAATTAAATCTGCTTTTATACTTGATTTTGATCTCCATACTGGGGACGGTAATATTAATATTTTAACAAATAGAAATGATAATTTTAGAGTCAAAATTCTTAATCCTAGCTCTAGTGGTCGTAATAATTATATGAAAGAAACAGAGGAATATCTGGAAAGATTGAATAATATTGACATTCTAGTCGCTTCAGCTGGGTTCGACCAGGGAATAAATGACTGGGGGAACCTTTTGTACCCGGATGATTACTTCGAACTTGGTCAATTAATGAAAACATACTCTGAGAAACTGTGTAAAGGAAAGAGATTTGCGTTATTAGAAGGTGGGTACAATCATGATGTTCTGCCAAAAAATGTAGATTCTTTTTGTCAAGGATTTAAGTAAAATATAGTTATTTTTTTTTGATTGTGTAGCTTTAGCGTTAAAATCAACAATCTTATATGTTATTTTTAATATATTTAGAAAAGACACTGATTAGTTTAATTAAACTACAAAATAAATTATATAGTGATTTTTATGGATAAATATAAAGTTGCGATTGGTAAGTATAGAAAAAAGTTAAAATCTCTAAGGAGAGTCGTAGAACTTTCAGAAATATTTAAAGGAATAACTGGAAATGAGAAAGTATTTATAAAACCAAATATCGTTTATTGGTCTCCGGTACCAGATTATCCTAAGTATGGTGTTGTAACCACATCGAGGATAATAGAAGATACTATTATCTTATTAAAAGAACTTGGTGTGGATGATATTACAATTGGAGAGGGAATTGTCACATCAGACCCGAAAGATTTTGAAGTTGCACACGATGCTTTTGAAACGTTAGGATACAATAGATTTAAAGAAAGATATGGGATAAAAGTTATCAATGTCTTTGAGAGGCCATTTGAGAAAGTTGATTTAGGAGATGATATTGTATTAAATTTCAATGCTGATGCTTTACATAGTGATCTAATAATTTCTCTTCCAGTTCTAAAAACCCATTCACAAGCTAAAGTCAGTCTAAGTTTAAAGAACTTAAAAGGATTAATAGATATCTCTTCACGCAAGAAATGTCATACTCCAGATTCAGAAAATGATTTAAACTTCTATTTGTATCACTTACCTAAAAAGCTTCCTCCAGTAATCGCTATTGTTGATGGAATCTATACGAATGAACGAGGTCCAGGATATGATGGGTCAATGAGAAGAAGTAATATTTTAGTAGCTTCTTCCGATATGCTTTCGGTGGATAAAGTTGGAGCAAAAATTCTTGGATATGATCCTGCTGATGTATCATATCTACACTATTATGCTCAAGAAAATAATCGCCCTATTGATTTTTCTGACATTGAACTTGTTGGAAAATCTATTGACAGTGTTCAAGAACTCCATAAATACCAATTTGAATACACTGAAGATGGCTCTCGCCCTATAGCTTTTGATAAACATGGGATTAAAGGAATAACATACCGACAATATGATAATACAACATGTACCTATTGTTCAATTATTACAGGTTTGATTCCTATTGCTATTACATATGCATGGGAGGGTGATCCTTGGGATAACGTTGAGGTTATTATGGGAAAAAGGATGAGTCCAACCCCAGGAAAGAAAAAAACCATCTTATTAGGACAGTGTATGGTTAATAAACATAGAAATAATCCAGATATTAATGAAATGATCCCGCTTAAAGGATGCCCAATAAAACATGAAAATATTGCAGTTGCTTTCCATCAGGCAGGGATCAATATGAATCCTGATTTCTTCCCTAACCTAGATAATGCACCTCGCTTTTTTGGGCTCGCATATAAACATCGCTTTAATGAGTTTCAAGAATCATTTTTTAATGATGCTGTAGAAGATGAAACCGTGCCGCCTATCGATAATATTATTATAAGCCAATTTTATATGGATACCTCTAAAGGTTCAAGTTCCTTACCGGAAAAGCAAGCTAGATTTGAAATACGCTTTTTTGGATTAGCAGGAGAAAAAAATGTCAATGCAATAGAGAAAATCACAGTTGAAGGCCCAAAAGGGTATCAATTTCAATTTAAAAATCAACTTTTCAACTTTGAGAATGGAAATGGTTATATTATAGATAATTACAACAGACAGATGATCTATTATCAAGCTTATGATAGAAATGGCTTTATTGAGGATGGTAAATATAAGATCATAGTAGATTACTGGAATGGAGAATCTCGTGAAAAATCTCGTATTCTTCAGAGCAATAACCAACTATTGAAGAGTTACTTAGAAATTAAAGATAAATTAAAATTTACGTTTGAAGAAAAACCAAAATATATGGGAGATCCCCGTATTTTTGTTCAACCTAAATGGACAACCCTAAACACTTTAGGAGGATTTGATGCCTATTATGCTCTTTATGTATCGAAAGGCAGAAGTGATTATATTAACTATCATGATTTGACTCATTTTGATGATATATACACCAATTCGATATTAATGCCTTCTTATGGATTGAATAAAAGTTCTGCTTTGGTAAATACTAGATGGAGACCTTTGAAATCTAACTCGGAGTATACATGGCTAACTGAAATTAGCGATTCTAACATGTATGAGAATATTAATATGACGATTTACCAACCAATTCAAACTTTCAAAACAAAATAAATTAAAAAATAAATAGCATAAAAAAAGTAAATAACATTATTCTTTTTCAATTATTATTAAGACGAGGTTTTCTTGTAATCTTCCATAGCCTTTTCTCTGAGCACTCTTCTAAAAATTTTACCAACAGCAGTACGGGGTAATATATTAATAAATTCTACTTGACGTGGATACTTATAACCTGCTAATTTCTCTTTTGACCATTCAATAATTTCACGCTCAGTTATCTTATCTTTATATTCTGCATGAATTACAACATATGCTTTTATAGTTTCACCAATATTTGGATCAGGAGCACCAACAACTCCCGCTTCTACAATGGCTGGATGTTCAACGAGTTTTTCTTCTACTTCTCTTGCCATAACTTTATATCCTTTATATTTCACCATATCTTTAGTACGACCTTCTATATAAAAATAGCCATCTTCATCCATTCTTACCAAATCTCCTGTTCTTAACCATCCATTAACTATATCCTGTTTAGTAGCTTCAGGATTTTTCCAATAACCTAACATTATGTTTGGTCCTCTTACTAATAATTCACCGATTTCCCCTGTTTTCAATTCTTCTAAGGTATCTGGATTTACGATAATTGCATCAGTATCTATGTTTGGGACGCCTATGCTTTCGGGTTTAATCTCTGGCATCCAAATAGGAGATGATGTAGCAAACGCACATGACTCTGTGAGACCATAACCTTGACTGACTTTAATTCCAATGTTCTCTTCCCATCTTTTACTAAATTCAAGAGCTAATGCAGCCGAACCGGATCCTGCAGTTTCAAGACTTGAAAGGTCTCGTTCTGTAAAATCGGGAGAGTTAATAATCATTTGGTACATTACAGGTACTCCAACGAAAAGTTTTACTTTATAATATTCAATTGCCTCTAAAACATCAGATGGATCAAAAGGAAACATTATAAGCATTGACGCTAAATAAATAGCAATAATTAATATCCCAAATCCCATCGCATGACATAAGGGAAGAATTGACAAATTCACTCCAATGCCTACATTTTCTTCATAAAGATTCTCAGAGGCATAAGCTAGTGAGATACAACTATGAAGCAATCTGTCATGAGTCCACATAACACCCTTAGGAAGACCTGTAGTTCCACCTGTAAACATCAACGCAACTAAATCATTTATGGGATCAATCTCCACATCTGGTGCTATTGGGCGAACATCTTTTATGAAATCGGTGAAAGTAGTTGTATCCGCCTTCTCTTCCTCCGTACCTAGTAAAACTAGATTCGGAAAATCAACTTGTTTTCTAACTCTTTTAACAGTTCTAAAGTTATTTTTATGGACGAAAAACGCCTTTACATTACCAGCTTCTCTTACGATGTGAGTAACATCACTCTCTTTAAGTAGTGGATTTACTGGGATAACTGTAGCTCCAGTTTCCATTACTCCTACACAACAAAATACAAACTCTGCACAATTCTCGGACATTAAGGCAACAGAATCTCCCTTCTTAATCCCTAATTGAAATAGAGCATTGGCAATTTTATCAGAATAGTAAATTAATTCACGGTAAGTATACTTTTTATCAGTTGGCTTATGATAGATACATACATTATTTGGAAATTTCTGAGCAATCCATTTTACAAACTCATGTATGGGAATTGGATCGAAATTTATTGTTTTTGGCAAATCAGCAGGTTTATATTTTAACCACGGTCTATTAGGATTTGTATAGGGGGATTCATTTTCAAAATCTAAATTTATTTTCCAATCTGAATAATCCTTCATGGAATTAACCTCTTAAATTATTGATTTAAAGTTAAACCACATATACTTATAAATATTGTGGAAAAAGTAAAAAGAAAGATATTAATGAAAAATTTAATTTATTTGAAAGAAAGACTCTTCAAATTCTGGTCTTCCTTTATATTTTGCCATTAGAAAGCCCGCCCCTCTATCTATATTATCAAACATAGCAGAGGGAAGCTCAATTCCAATTTGACTAAATGCATGTCTAACTTCTTCCATTGAAGGAGGGCAACCTTTAATAGGAATCATTTTATTTATATCCGGATGATCCTTATTTTTGTTATATTGACATTGACCAATAAGAATTGTCTTATTCATTCCAGGAGTTGGCTCCTGGAGCTTACCATTTAGGAATTCGACATTATCAAATGGTTTACCCTTCCTCGATTGCCATGCACCTTTAATTATAAGGAGCAAGGCTCCATTAATCCCTGAACAATATGTACACAAACTGCTATCATATTTGCGATATTTTAATCCCTTTACTCCAATTCTCTCTAATGGAAGTGGAAGATCTCCCTCTTCGTTATAAATAAAATCCCATTCATGGTGAGAAGCCAAATTTTCTATTATCTCGCCAACAACTTCCACATCAGATAGATCCAAAGGTCTATTTCTATCTTTTGCTGCCTGTATTAAATGAGGTACATCTGTAGGTTCAATACCTAATAATTTAGATCCAACCATATCCGCTGATAATATATCTGTAGAAGCAACAAGAATGTTTTTCCTATGAGCTTTTCCATCTATAGCGGGGCCTCGTTCAAGTGTATAGATTCCATCTATGATTGTTAAGACTTTTTTAAGTTTATTAGGTAAGTGAGCGACATTATAATGCAAATCTTTTATTGGATCAGCACTATGAAATTTTTTACGAGAAGCATAATTGATTAATCCCTTCAAATTCTTAAAACCCAACGTAACCACTGCTTGAGAATGGGTTTTTAATACAGGAATATCTATTACAACATCAGCATTTAAAGCAACTGCACTGAAATTTACGTTAAAATCGACTCCTAAATCAATCTTCTCAAATGGATGTTCAAAGGTATTGATCGGTTTCACACCATACCTTTTTTTAAGAAGATTATATCCTAATTTTTCAAACGCATCCGTAGCAGTATCCTTGTCCTTCACATCTGAAGTTACAATCCCTTCCCCTATTGTAATATCATCAATTCCCTTTTCTTTAAGAAGAACAACAACATCTTCAATAACCCGAGAGGATGTAATTACGCCCCACTTAGGAAAATTAGTAAAGCGATTCCAATATACAATATTAGGTTTAATGAATACTTTAGCATCTTTGGGAATTTCATCAAATAGATTTACTAATTCGACTAACTTTCTCACAGATTCAAGAGGTTCTTCATACTTTACAATAGATACTTTTGATTTACTCATGAAATTACACCATCCTATAAATTTAATAAAATTTAATGCAAATTATCTTAAAAATTAATTTATTGTGAAAAATAATTAAATATTTTAAAATCGTATTAATAGTATGAAATTCTCATTTTCAATACCAGTTCCTACACCTCGATTAGAGTATATGATTGAAGGAGCAAAAAATTCTGAAGCATGTGGGTTCGATACAATTTTTTATGCTGATCACACGACAATGCTACCTCCCGGTCCAGGTAGATGTTTTGATGCATACATATATCTAACAGCCCTTGCGATGGAAACTAACAAAATTAGATTATGTACTGGAGTATCAGATTGTCATAGATTTCATCCAGCACTCATGGCACATAAAGTAGCTTCTCTAGATGTAATTTCAGATGGAAGAGCCATGATTGGGATTGGAGCAGGAGAAGCAATGAATATTGATATATATGGTTTAAATAGAGAAAAATGCTTGACGAAATTAAAAGAATACATTGAGTTATTAAGAAAATTTTGGACAAGAAGAACCGTAAATCTAAACAGTCAGTTTTGGGGTAAAATAAGAAATGGTTATATTCAAATTAGGCCAATTCAAAAAACACCTCCTATTTATGTGGCAGCAAATAGTCCAAAAACAAGAATATTAACAGGGGAATTAGGTGATGGATGGTACCCAATTGTGGAAACATCTAAAACATATAAAGAAAATTGTAATGAGGTTAAAAGCGGAGCAAAAAAAGCAGGTAGAGATCCCTCTGAAATTGATTACGTTTTAAATTGTTTTGTAGCTATAGATGATGGCAATCCCGCAAAAGCTAAAGAAAGATGCGAATTTTTTAAAAGTTCGTACTTAGTAAATCCTACCAAAGCTAATCAGGCTTATCCAAATCTAAATTTACCTGAAAATTTAACAATTCATAATTTTCTTATGGATAGCGAAGGCGCGATGGAATTACTGGGAAATATTGATAGATTGCCAGATTCAATTCTTGAAGATATGAATTGCATTGGAACCACTGACGATGTAATTGCTAGTATAGAGAAATTTAAGAAAAGCGGAGTAACACATTTCTCATTTATGAATAGAGGGCCTGATGTTAATAGAGTATATGAAATTTTTAAGGAGAAGATAATTCCATACTTTTTGGATTTAGAAAAGTAGTCTATTTTGTATCTTCAACCCATTCATCTTTTAAGAGTCCTAAAATGTAAACATCGTAATACTTGCCATTCACATAAATAGCCTTTCGTCGAATTCCCTCTTCTTTAAATCCCACTTTTTTATAGGATTTAAAGGCACGTAGATTAAATTCAAATGTTTCTAATTCAATACGATTAAGATTAAGTGTATTGAAACCATATCTCACTAATAGTTCCATTGCATCAGTTCCATATCCTTTGCCTTGATTCTCCTTGTCTCCAATCATTATTCCACAAATTCCAACTCGATTCTTCCAATCAACACCAATTGAACAATTACCAATTAAAATTTCGGATTTATTTTCATTAGGTATTAATATAGCGAAGATAAAGAAATTCTCACGATTTTTAAGATTGTTAAACCAATCTTCTTCCATTTCTTTAGTAAGTGGACTATACATTTTAAGATATTGTGTTAGCTCAGTATCATTCATCCACTTTAGATAAGAATCGATATATTCTCTTTTAACTGGACCAAGTATTACCTTTTCTCCTTTTAACATAAAAAATAGAAATCTACTCTCAAATAAAAAATTAATTGAGGAATTTCCTAAAAATAGGTAAATACAAAATAAGGTATTTAGAAGGTTATCCCATTTCTACGAGCCACATATTTAACAATTTCAAACGAGACTATACATATTAAAGAAATTAAGAAACATACTAACCAATCATATCCAGTTAAATACATGAACATGAAATTAACACCCCATTCCTCTGCTATAAATATCTGAACACCTGGAACATAAATCAACAACAAGAAAACAGCAAACAAAAAACCAATGATAAGATACATCCGTTTATTACTATCCTCTCTAAGGCTTTTAATTAAGCTTTTATTCGGCCGTCGTATCTGGAATACCAAAAACGATTCACAGAAAAACAAAGTAACCATTAACATTGTCAAAGTTTTCCCAACAACATCAATAGGAATTCCATTTATATCTGATGGCAAGCTTATTGGGGTGGCTGGAGTATAGAGATATGCATGGTTTAGATCTCCAAAACTTATATTACCAAGTTGAACAGGATATATTCCAGTTATTACTAAGAAATACACGATAAACATGCTTATTGCGAGTAAAATACCAAACACGAATAACAAGATTAGGGTATTCTTTGAGAGAATTTCTTCTGAGTCTCGTGGCTTCTCTTTCATAATATCTTTAGATGTGGAATCAAATGTAAGTATTAATCCTGGAAATACATGTAAAGTAATAGATAAGAAGATCCATTGATAATTAAATTCTTCCGAAAGGAAGTATGGTTTGTTTAGTATAACAGCTAAAATAATTTGGATTGCACCTTCAAAAACGTTGATACAGATATAAAAAATAACTACAGCTCGGATACGTGCAAATATTCCTCTTCCAGCTTGAATTCCTGTAACAATGGAATTAAAAGAGTCATCAGAGATTACCATATCGGATGCTTCTTTTGCTACATCTGTCCCAACTATTCCCATCGCGATACCTGCATCTGCCATGTTTAATGCTAAAGCATCATTAACACCATCACCAGTCATAGCTACCACTTTTTTTTGTTCTTGATATCTTTCAACTATGTCTTCCTTATGTTCTGGTGCAACACGAGCAAAAACCTTAATCTTAGAAAAGTCGTTGTACGACTTTATATTATTAATTTCTTTTCCTTCTAAGACAGTCTCATCCTCCTTGGTAATAATTCCGATTTGTGAGGCTATGGCAAATGCTGTGGCTTTTGAATCCCCTGTAATCATGATCACATCAACCCCAGCTTCCCTACATTGACTAACTGATTCTTTCACTCCTTCTCGTGGTGGATCTTGTATAGTTACAAATCCAATAAAAGTCAAGTCTGATTCGGTTCTTTTTCTACCTTCATCTCCATTTGGTGGAATATTATCCATTTCTTTATAACATAAGCTCAGTATTCGATATCCTTGATTTGCATAAAGATTCACAATTTCCATTATTTTTATTCTAATTTCATCGGTTAACTCAATTTCTTTATCTTGATAAAGAATTTTCTTACATAATGGCATTAATACTTCACTTGCCCCCTTAGTGAAGGAAATATAGACATGATCTCTCTTATAGAGTTTGGTCATTCTTTTTAATGAAGAATCAAAAGGGTATTCTGTAATAGATTCATATTCATTAAGGAGATAATCGCCCATTCCCTTTTGAAATGCTACTAAAAGACTGCCTTCCGTAGGACTGCCAATCACTTCCCAATTATAGTGGGTTCTCCCCGATATTTCGAGTTCATTTTTTATTAATGCTGAATTATTATTTAAGAATCCTGCTGTTAAGAGTAACTTTAGATGGGGATATTCATCAACATGCTTTACGTAAATAGGATTTTTAGGATCGTCCATCAACACAATCTCCCCCTCCGGAGAATATCCACTACCTGTAACTCTAAAGATTGACCCATTTGTCCAAATATGCTGAACAGACATCTGATTTTTAGTCATTGTTCCAGTTTTATCAGCACAGACAACACTTACACGACCTAAACTGTCAACTGATGCAAGGTTTCTTATAATGACTCCATGATGCGCCATAGCTACCACACCTGTGATCAAAACAATAATTACTAGTAGAGGTAGATTTATAGGCATTAAATCAAGAGCAGAATTTAGGCTTTTAACAATATTAAGTTCTTTATAAACTACCCATGTAATTAATAGAATTATTAACCACAAACCAAAAATTCCCAGTCCCAGCCATTTACCGAAATTATTCATTTTTTTTCTAATAGGGATCTCTGAAGTACCCGCTTCTTCGAGACCATGTGATATCTTCCCTATTTCGGTGGCAGCTCCAGTTTTTACTACAATTGATTTACCTGTACCAGTTGTAATGTAAGTACCATAGAAAACCATGTTATTACGGTCACTTAGAGGAACCTCCTTTTTCCTTATAGCTTTTCCGGTTTCCTGCTTTGAAACAGGAATCGATTCTCCTGTTAAACTTGCTTCATTAACTTCTAGATTAAAGCATTCGATTATTCTTGAATCTGCGGAGATTTTATCCCCTTGTTCTAACACTAAGAGATCTCCATCAACAATCTCTTTTGTTGGAACATCCTTCTTTTGTCCACCTCTTATGATAGTAGCTGTAGGGGCAGTTAATTCTCTTAGTGCTTTTAATTTTTTTGTGGCTCTGTATTGTTGGACAATAGCGACCATACAATTTAGAAATACAATCCCCAAAGTTAATCCAATAAAAAGTATGTCTCCTTCTCCCTCAAAAATCCAGGCTAAAAACAGTATTAGAGCCCCAATAAGGTATATAACAATTAGCCAGTTAAACAATGGGGCTAAGTATATTTTTATAAATCCTTTTGAAACTTTTGGGATTTCATTAGGACCATATTTATCTAATCGTTTCTTAGCTTCTTCTTCTGTTAATCCCTTAATAGGATCAGTTTGAAACTTTGCGTAAATTTCCCCTAATTCAAGATTATAAAAATTTTCTTCTGCAGATTCCATATTTGGTCTTCCACAGTTATTATTAAAAATTAAAGAATCGAACTAATAAATAACCAATAATAATCATGACTTTTAAAGCTATTTTAAAAATTATTACTTTAGACTTTATTTATTTTATTTAATATTGACTTAATAAAATGAAGAATTAGAAGAAAATATTTCTTTTTCTAGCATACCATTTAAATATCTCGATTCCAAAAATTCCAGGAATCGCTAGGAGGATACATAAAAGCCAATCAGTTGCGCTGAGGAACATGAAATTTATCTGAAAATTTAACCCAAACACATCATTTACATAATGGTTGACAGGGTAAGAAAAACAAATAAAGAGTATATGAAGAACCAGTGTAAAAATACAAATGATAAATAGAGAACGGTTAAATTCCTCTTTTAAGCTTTTGTACAATGGTTTATTTGGTCTTCTTATTGTCCATATAAAATTCGTCTCCACTATGTATAAAGTAGTAATAAACATCGTTCGTGCCTTCATGCTCGTCAGCTCTGTTATATCTGTGGATACTGGAATATAACTTAAGGTTGGATTTATATTATATTCATTTAAAGGTATTATCCCTCCCAGAGTTAATTGTAAGGCTAAAACTAATCCTAAACCCATAAAAAATGCTTGAATTAGAAGCATTATCCACATATTCTTATTCAAAATTTGTTCCTCATCTCTCGGGGGTTCATTCATAATATCTTTCGGATGTTTATCTATTACCAGTGCTAATGAAGGAAAAGAATGGACTATTCCAAAAATATATATATGTTGCCAGTTTGAACTGAACAATTGAAATCCTGGTATAAATTCATAGGTAAAGAAGATGATTGCCTCCATTATGTTCAGACAAATGAAAAAATAAATGATGGTTCTAATCTTAGAAAATAATCCACGACCAATCTTGACTCCTTTTTCAATAGATGTGAAATTATCGTCTGATATGACCATATCTGCAGTTTCCTTGGCTACATCAGTTCCTGTCCCCATTGCAATACCCGCATTAGCTAATTTTAATGCAAGTGAATCATTTATTCCATCTCCTGTCATTGCTACAACATGGTTATTTTTTTGATAATACCTTACAATAATTTCTTTATCAGATGGTTCAACCCTGGCAAACACAGAGATCTTTTCAAAATTCTCTTCTTTAAGATCATTGAGTTCTTTCCCTTCAACTACCATATCGCCTTCCTTAAATATTCCTAGCTGGGAAGCAATAGTTTTTGCAGTTGCTTTATGATCACCTGTTATCATTATGATTTTTATGTTTCCTGATTGACACTCTTCTACAGCTTCCTTAACTCCTGGTCGAGGTGCGTCTATTATTGATACAAATCCTAAAAATATTAAATCTTGTTCAATTTCATCTCGTTTTGGCTCATTAAATTTCTCTAAAGTCTTATAAGCGATTGCTAAGGTTCTATATCCAAGGTTTGCTTGTTCATTTATTTTTTCTAAGATACTTTCCTTTGCATTTTCATCAAATACCTTTGGCTCATCATTAATTTCAATTTGAGAAGATAAAGATACAATATTCTCGGGAGCACCTTTAGAAAAAACAAAAATATTTTTATTGTTTTCCTTTAAACTGAAGATTGTACTCATTCTCTTTAATTCTGAGCTAAAAGAATATTCCTTAAGAAGTTCATACTTTCCTTTTAAATCATAGGGAATATTTCCCGTCTTTTCTGACAATGTGAGTAAGGAGGCTTCAGTAGGATCACCTAAAGCTTTTCTTATAGCTATTTCTTTTTTGTTTTTCAATTTTACTTTAATGTCTTCATAAACAAGCGTAGCATTATTGTTAAGGACCATTGAATCTATAAATTTTTGAAATGTAGGGTTATTTGTTAAATCAATTGGTTCATGATTTTTTAACACTTTTCCCTCCGGTTCATAACCAGAACCACTCACTTCATATTCTTGATCATTAATCGAAAATCTTTTAATAGTCATTTCATTTTTAGTAATTGTCCCCGTCTTATCAGAACAGATAACTGAAACTCGGCCCAATGATTCGATAGCCGATAGATTTTTAATAATTACTCCTTGTTGTGCCATACTTAGTACTCCAGTTATGAGAACCAGAGTGCTTAATAAAGGTAGGTTTATAGGGAGTATATTAGTTGCCCTTGTAATAGAATCTACCAGAGCTGTTGTAATAGGGATTCTAAAAAATTCGTTGTCATTAATTAGAATTGTGAATTTGTAAGAGATTAATATAATTAAATTAATAACTACGATTGTACCCAAAATATAACCTAATCTATTTAATTTTTTTGTTAAAGGAATTTCCTCAATACTTCCTAGTTCATTTAAAGTAGTTGAGATCTTTCCTATCTCAGTATCAGCACCAATAGTTGTTACTAATGCTTTTGCTCTTCCTGTATGTACATAAGTTCCCATAAAGATCATATTAGATTGTTTTTGAATTGGGATGTTTTTATCTTCTAAAATTGTATCTACTTTTTCTATAGATTTGCTTTCTCCTGTAAGGGCTGCTTCATCTACAGTTAAATTAATGGAATTGATGATACGACTGTCTGCAGGGATTTTATCACCCTGATCTAAAATTATTATATCCCCAGGGACTAATTCTCTATTAGGAATTTCAAGTTGATCTCCATCTCTTAATACTGTCGCCTTCAAAGCAGCAATCTGTCTTAAAGACTCCAGTGCTTTTTGGGCTCTATATTGTTGAATTATTACAGTACTAGAATTTATAATTACAACTGTGAATGTAATAATTGTATCACCAGGAGATCCTAGGAACACAACGATTATGCCCGTGATAAGAAGAATTAAAATTAAAAAATTAAAAATTGGAGCAAGATAGATTTTCCAAATAGATTTTTTTATCTTTGGTAATTCATTATATCCAAAACGTTGATATTTCTTTTCTAAATATGAGGATTTTAATCCATTATCTGGATCTGTTTCAAAATGATCAATTAATTCATTAATTAATTGGTTATAATAAGTGGTTTTTCGGATACTTTTGCTAGTTGGCATAGCTAAAATTAAAATGGAAAATATAGTTTAAATATAAATATTATAGATTCGAAAATTTTTAACTGTTTATAATTTCTACATAATTCTTAAAAGAATTTTATAAATTAGAACTCATAATATTGGGGATCTCCTAGGAGCTGTCTTAAAAGATGATACTTCTTTCTGATCGTAGTACTTGAGAATTTGCTGTATCTTTCTATAAGACTTTGAGTGAAGATCTTTTTATTCTTTAAAGTCTGTCCTATATAATAAATCAATCCTGCTGTGAATGCTTTATAATTTAAATTCTGGATATGTTCATAAGAAATTTGATTTAGTATTTTAGAAGCCTTTAGTTGCATATCAATCTTAATTACTTCAAATTGTGAAGAATTTTGAATATTTTCTCGAACCTCTTCAAAGGGAATGCTGTTCAAGTCTTTTTGAAAAACAATCTTTATTTTCTCTTTAATTTCTTTTTCTAATTCAGAAGGATCCTTTTTCTCCTTTAGCATTCTCTCAGTTCGTTTTATCTTTTCCATAGCTTTCGCCAACATCTTCTTGTTGATTTTATGGCCTAATTCTTTCGATACCTCAATAAACTCTTCGATTCTTGTGTTAGTGGTGTCTTTTATTTCCACCCAGATGATAGCCAGAAAAATAATAACCATATTTTGATAATTATGTCTGTGATATTTATTATAACGTAGGTAGCGATTTTTTATTCCTTGAAATTTAACATTATCAATATTTAATCCAATTCCATGACTTTTCATTAGCTCAATAGTTTTTTTTTGCTCTGTGAAGTCTGTTTCATAGTCTCGGAACCACGTTTCAAGCGTTTTTAAGTGTTCATATTTTTCTTTAACTCTTGGATCTTGCATGGCTTTAGTGTCACCAACTCGTATTCTTCTTTCATAATCCCGCTGTGAATCGGAGTAAATTTCGCTGTAGGTTTTAGCATCATCAGAAGCTATTCTTTCTTCTAAAATTAAGCCACAATCTTGACATATTAACTCTCCCCCCTCTTGTTTAACATTTTTATGAGGACACTTTGAGTTTTCCGAGACAGAATTCTTTTCATTCATTAATAAGAATCAAATTTCACAAATAAATAAGAATTTTGTTTAAAAACAATAATATTAAAAATTTAAATAAATTTCAAAAACAATAATAAGTAAAAAAATAATAGAATAAAAAATTTATCTTGCGAATTTATTAAAGAGTGTGATTACGCCTATGGAACATGAGAAAGTTGTTAAATTTCTTAAAATAATAGGATGTTTATTTATGAGCATTTCTGTCATTGAAATTGCTTTAATGATTTCATTAAATTTCACTGAATTCTATATTACTGTGAACCCGATTCTTTTTTCAGAGTTTATTTATAATTCGAGTTATATCTCCTTAACAGGAATTATTCTGTGGTTTTTTTTAATTTTCGGCATGGTTGTTTTTTTAATAATAGGCTTCTTCATTTTCAAAACTGCCCGGAGCAATAGGATTGGGATGAAATCATTATCTAAATTGATAATAATAATGGGAATGGTGGTTTTAATGGGAGCTTTTGTTAAAATGAACTACCTTATTCTATTAGGTAAAACAAGACTAGCAACAAAAGACGGCTCTCTTAGATTTTATACAGTAATGTATCATTATGCGTTTTTCGATTTACCTAAGATAATTTGGATTTATTTTATTTCGGCAAATTGTTTTTTTATTCTCTCCGGGCTTGTAGTCACCACTGTTGGCATTAAATGGACTTTATTAATAGAAAATTCAAAATCCATGGAAGAATAAAACACTCAAATAAAAAGAAGAAAATTTTTAAGATAATTTACTCTTTATCTGTTTTGCTCGACTTCTGAGAGTTACCTCAGTGATTTTGGCCACATCTGCAACTTTTGATTGAGTCTTGCGCACACTCGCATTTTTTGCAGCAATATAGATACAAGCAGCGGCTAATCCTTTTGGATCCTTCCCAGTTCGTTTTAAACCATTCTTTGAGGCGTCTTTTAGCATATTAATTGCGTTTTTCTGAATTTGAATTGGTAAGTCTAACTCATTGCCAAACCGAAAAACTAAACTTTCAGCTGTAATAGGTTGATATCTAAGATTTAATTCGGGTAATACCTCTCTTATTATCATAGCAAGACTTCTGTGAACAGTTCTTCTTGGAGTTAAGGATGCTTCACAAACTTCATCTAATAATCGCGGAAAATCATGAACACGAATAGAAGCATAAAGTGATCCTGCAATAAATCCATTTATTGACCGACCCATTGTTAACTTCTTTTTTGCTACTATACTATAAATTTTCCAGGCTGTTTCTGCTATATATTCGGGGATATTAAGTTTAGACGTAAGCATTTTTAACTTTGGTTTAGCTTCCCAGAAATTTCGTTCAATACTTGAAATTAATGAATTTTGAATTTTTGAAAGGCGGGAAAACAATGCTTGCTCTTTGGCACCTATGGATTTTCCCTTACTGTCTGTTTTCGTATTTGGGAGCATTGTTCTGGGTCCAAAATCACGCCATCTTGGTTCAGTCCTCCGACGACTTTGTATTTCTTCCACAGTATACGCCCGTCTTTCATTTCCCACAAATGTTCTTTCAAAAATTAGCCCACAATTTATACATATTTCATTCCCATCCCTTGACTCAATGAAAGGATTATCACAACATCTTATTTTAGTGGGTAACTCTTCGTCGATTTTATTGTTCTTCATAAAAGATCGATATTGTTCATTCATACTTTTTCCCAAAATATTAAATTATAAAAGAATACGTAAATAAACACATAATATTAGTGATTGGAAAAATACTAAACTAATGTGATATGCTTATATATCCAACTTGTCTTTATAAATATTTGTATGAAAAATGAAATTTTTTTTTCAAAATAACATAATTGTCGGGTTTTTTTTTTACAGATTAAATAAATACCTATTTATTCTCTTAATTTCTAAATAAAATCCTAAACAATAATAAAATAATTTCAACTATATTATTCAAAGAACATGAAAATCATAAAATTAAATGTTGCTACAGAAGAAATTAGATCTGAATCAATATCCAATGATTCAGATTACTACTTATATGGGGGTAGAGGTTTAAGCTCTAAAATTATTCATAATGAAGTTCCTCCATTATGTGATTCTTTAGGTGAGGAAAATAAGTTAATTATTAGCACGGGGCTATTTTCTGGCAGTCCATTTCCCTGTTCTGGTCGTACTTCCGTTGGAGGAAAGAGTCCATTAACTAAAGGAATAAAAGAAGCTAATGTAGGTGGACGTCCCTCGATAATGTTATCATCTTATGGGATAAGGGCATTGGTTTTGGAAGGAAGTTCATCGAAATTGAAACTGATTATAATTAATCAAGAAGGTATAAAATTTGAATCCGCTGAAATTTATAAAGGGATGGGTAATTATGAACTCCACTCTAAGTTAAAAAGCAAATTTGGTGATAAAATAGGAATATTTTCAATAGGTCCTGCTGGAGAACATTTAATGAAAGCAGCAACTGTCGCCGCAAATGATCTTGAGGGATATCCAAGTCGACATGCCGCACGAGGAGGTTTAGGCGCTGTTATGGGTTCTAAAGGAATCAAAGCGGTTGTAATCCTCCCAAATCGAAGTTCACAAGTAAAGATTTATGATATCAAAAAGTTTAGAGAAGTCTCAAAGCCATTTGCGAAGATTCTAGCAGAGTCTAAAAAGAATTTTTCCATTTATGGAACACCAAATATGATAAATCCTATGAGTGCATTAGGTGGTCTACCTACAAAGAGTTTTAGAATGGGATCGTATGACAAAGCAGAAAGTATATCGGGTGAAAAACTACATGAACTTGTGGTTGCACGAAATGGAAAAAAGCGTGTTCCTTGTAGCCCTACTTGTGTAATAAAGTGTTCAAATATTGTTATGGATGATCATGGAAATCACTTAACCTCTAGTCTTGAATATGAAACGATCTTTGCAAATGGTTCTAATCTGTTAATTGATAATATAGATGATGTTGCGAGAATTGATCATATGTGTGATGATACAGGAATAGATACTATTGAATTTGGGGTCACTATGGGTGTTGCTATGGATGCAGGTGAAGTTAAATGGGGAGATTCCAAGAAAGTTTTTGAAATCATTACTGAGATATTAAAAGATTCAAAAATCGGAAAGCTCTATGGAAATGGAGTATGTCATCTAGGAAGAGAAACTGGTTTTGATAGGATTCCTCATGTGAAAGGCCAAGGAATTTCAGGGTATGACCCAAGAGTATTCAAAGCAATGAGCTTAACTTATGTAACTACAGCTATGGGTGCAGATCACACTGCTGGTGCCGCAATCGCGGGCAGAGTTGCTAATCAATCAAAAGATTATGGCGAACTTACTGAAAATAAAGGTAAATTCGATTTATCTTATGAATTACAACTTTATACAGCGATTTTAGATTCAATGGGATGCTGCTATTTTATAGGTCCAAGCTTTGAGAATATGGAAATTGTAACACTCGCATTAAATGCAATGTATAATTTGAATTTAAAAAGAGAAGATATAATAAACATTGGGAAAAATATTATAAAAACTGAATTAGATTTTAATAAAAAAGCGGGAATTCTTAAAAGTATGGATGTGATCTCTGATTTCTTTAGAACAGAGCCTTCAGAACCTACTGGATTAACATTCACATTTACGAAAAAAGATTTAGAAAAATTTTGGGATAAATTATACTCATGAAATTTAACTTCACCTTGTTAACTATAGTTGAGTAATCCCTTTTTTTCCACTAAAAACTCAAAAAGCGAAAGTACAATACTTTAAAAAATAGTTCATTGGAATAGTTGGGACAGATGTAGCAAAAGAAGCATCCGACATGGTAATTTCTGATGATTTTTTTAATTTTATTGTTAAAAACACATACTAAAGATAATTTAGTAGTCCTTTTTTTTTCATTACTAACTCAGCTATCACGATCATTAACATCCCACAGAACATTAAGGCTGATGGTAAAATACCTAAGAGTTGACACCATTTAAATTTAAATAGGCAATATAATGCAGATAGGGTAATAGATCCTAATCCACTTAATATAAAAAGAATTTTTTTTTTTCTATAAAGAGTGAGACTATAATGCCAACAAATTATGGCTAGAATATTGGAAATTAAAAAAACTATGAACGATAAACCTATTAAGAATTTTTTGATTAAA
Organism: Candidatus Thorarchaeota archaeon; assembly: GCA_048882645.1. Taxonomy (GTDB): domain Archaea; phylum Asgardarchaeota; class Lokiarchaeia; order Sigyniarchaeales; family SOKP01; genus Loki-b32. Next base: position 12,948 of record JBHLRJ010000021.1, on the reverse strand, counting down.
ATAATTCCAATTATCGTCATTAGAAGTGAAAATACTAATATTATTATCAAGAATGCCTTCATATTGTTGTTCACTATTTTAATTTCTATTTTTATACACGAACTAAGTATTATCATAGCACCAATGACTAAGAGAAAAAATGAATATACGGTTAGCAATTGAACAACACTAAATGTAATTGAAACCACTAAACCAGCTAAAATACAGAAAGCTCCTAAAAAGCGTAAATAGATTTTATTTCTACCGAGAATAACCATACTCTCCAAAATAGTTAAAATATTAAAAATTTATCAACTAAAATAACCTAATTAATATCATTCTTAACTTAAAAGAAGAAGATGATTTAATGTGAGAATTGGAGCTCATATGTCTGTTACTGGTGGTAAATATATGGCGCTGGAGAGAGGTAGAGAATTAGAGTGCGAAACAATTCAAATATTTGTTAGAAATGTACGTGGTTGGTCATCCGGTCCTTTGGAACAAGAAGATATTGACGGATTTTTGACGAAAAAGGAAGAATTCAAGAATGAAATTTGGCCAATAATCTCTCATAATAGCTACTTGATAAATTTGGCTAGCTTAGATAAAGACAAGTTAGAAAAATCCTATATCGCAATGTTGGATGAACTAATTAAGGTAGATCAACTAAATATTGAGTATGAAAATATGCATCTTGGTGTTATCCCTGTTAGTGATAAAAATGAAATTAGTAAAGAAGAAGCATTAACTCAAATTGCTACTCAGTTGAATAAATTAATGGAAGCAACCAAGAATTCAAAGGCAATTATCCTTCTTGAAACAACAGCAGGACAAGGTAAAGGATTAGGAAATAAGTTTCATCATTTTAAAACGCTAATAAATAAAATAAATATTAAAAAAAGAATCGGGATTTGTTTTGATACTGCTCACTCCTTTGCGGCAGGCTATGATTTCATGACAAAGAAGAAATACAACGAGATGTGGGAAGAATTTGATGATATTATTGGATTAACATATTTACATGCTTTTCACTTAAATGACACAGATAAAGAATGCGGTTCGAGGGTTGATAGACATACCCACATTGGGGAAGGAAAAATCGGTAAAGAGCCTTTTAGTTTCTTTCTAAAAGATGAAAGATTCAAAGATCTCCCAGGCATTTTAGAAACTCCTAAGGGTAAAGACACTAAATTGGATGAGAAGAATATCAAGCTTCTTAAAAATTTGAGAGAGAAATAAGAACAGTTCAATTTTGTTTTTACTTTTAACGTTCTAAAATAGAGAAATATAAATTTAAATAGGTATACTCCAACTATTTCATATTAATTTAATTTAATAAAAATAGGGTTTTAAAAATTAAATCAAAAACATTTGTAATAGGGTTAATTTCATTAAGTCTAATATTTGTTGCCTCCACCACCACAAGTGTTGCTTCATATACACCTAAAACTCAGGCAATAGAGGATTATAGCTTAGGATATAAGATTGGTGATTCCTTTGAATTCGTCTGTACGGAATTTAATACAACGGAATTAAACAATATATTCGGTGGAGATTGGATAACTAACCTTGGCTCATATTTCTTTTGGACGAATTATATACCTCCAAATGGTCTCGGAGAGAAAACAAAATTGGCTATTGTCAATATTACGGATCATCCTAGTATAGTTGATTGGTGGCAGTTTACTTTGGATGGATGGGGTTGGATCTGTAAAAGTATACCCTTTGGAAAAACTCCTGTTCGAGACGATTCGACCTACAATTTTCCAAAAAATGTTTCAGGTGAACTATGGAATCCTTCAGTATGGCTTATCTCATTACCAGTAGCACTTTGTCTTTCGGAATTAGCGTTTTTGGGAGGTTATACGGTAGTTGATAATTCAATTATATACTCAGGTACCGATGTTGAAGATTATTATATCCATTGGATATATAATGTGAATATAGGCGTTGTATCAGAATTTAATATTCAAAACTCCGAAAATTCAACAGTCTTTAAATTATCGGCACCAACCTCGCAAAGTAATGGCATTCCAGGATATAACCTTTATATAATAGCGGCTAGTGGAGTTCTTTTAATTAATGCAGTATCTATTATCCTAATAAAGAAAATTAAGTGGAAAGAAGGATAATTTATAGAAATATAAAATATAAATAATTTTTTTTTATTTTCCTCAAACTCACAATAATAAGAAATTAGACAAAAAATGAAAAATTAAGGACTCACTCTATTTCGAACCAAACAGGACTTTTATCTTCGACAAGTCCATTATAATTTACTGTTAGTTCTTCCCCTTTAGAAATATTTTTTATCGCAGAAAATTCGATTGCTTTATTTTCATAATCGTAAAGATATTTTACATTAGGATCGTAAGAATGATTGATAAACTGACTTATGCTTAAAGTAATAGCATTCGTAAACTCAGGTAAATGTTTTGGGTCTTCCCATATGTAACAGTAGTTATATAAGATGGTTTTCCTGATTTTTTTAAAATCTTTATTTGGGATGGGGATAACGTGCGCAACATCGATAACTGTACCATTTTTAATGTCTTTGAGAGCAAATACTCCTCTACCCTTCTTTTTGGATGCAAACTTTACTTCTATTAATTCATTCATAAGCATCTCCTATTAAAATTTAAAATTCGTTATGTATTAGTTTGATAAAAGGAAGTTTTATAATTCATTCAATCGATGCATGTCTTTTGTCAATATCTTGTTCTGTTACATTTAATTTCTCCATTAATACACCACCAATCGAATCTAATATTGCTAAGGTGGATATATCAAACAAACTTGTATATGGTGCTAGAGTTTTTTGGGTTAACGCGATATCTTTGCTTTTACCTTTTATTTCAATAACAAAATCAGATAGAGTTCCAATAGTGCTGCTTGGATTATTAGTAAGAGAGATTATTTTCCCTCCAATCTCTTTTGCCTTTTTTGTCATCGCCACAGATGAGATAGTCTCTCCACTCCCACTTATAATAATTAGTAGATCCTTACTTGTATATTGATATGTTACCGCATCCGAAATAAAGCAGGATTTAATTCCTAAGTGCATTAATCTTTGAGCAAAACATCTTCCAATGAATCCTGAGCGTCCTGCACCGTATACAAAGACTAGTTTATTATTATTATTAATTTCCAATATTAATTCGATTGTCCTTGCCATACTTTCAAAATTTGATATATCTGAGTTAATTTCTACTTGATTGGCTATTTCTATCATAGTTTTATGAAATCTATCTTGAGTATTATCGGATGTCATGCATGCCCACCTCTTTAATTATTCTCTAAATTTTTCTGGATTAACACATCTACGCCATTCCATAAGAGTTTCAGTTGGACCTAATCCTATGAGAAGATCTCCCTCTTCGAAAACAAAATCAGGTTTAAAGCTATAAATCCATTTATCCTCTCTCTTCAAGGCAATTATATGAAAACCACGCTTGTAACGGCTATCTTGAAGCTCATTATATGTTTTATTCTTAAAATATGAGTCTTCGGATAAAGTCTCTCTTACTACAATTTCAGAAGTTTCTCTAATAGCCTTTTTAAGAATAGAATGAGGTTCAAATCCCTTTAGTATATTTTCCGCGATATGGGCTGTAGCATCAGCAATTAATTCACAAGAAGATATAACTCGCATTATCCCTGTTAAATTCCTAGGGGTTTCTACCAACCGAGCAAGATCTAAAAGGTCTTTTTCAAAAGCTAAATTTAAGCCGTCCATTAACTCTTCCATTTCTAAAATGTCATGAGCGAGTTCTTCATTGTTAAAGAATAATGATGCTAAAGCTAACTCGATCATTGTTTCTGAGATATCTGTTATTAAAATATAGTTTTTCTGGAGTTCCTCAACTTTCTCACATATTTCAACATTTTCTAGATCAATAACGATTTCATCCTTTTCTTTTTCGATTTCAAATGCAAAAGGTTCTAGATCTTTACTAAGAGTCTTTAAGTTTATGATTGGTTGTATTTCACCTTTGACAATTAGAATGTCATCTTTTAAAATTTTCTCTGTTTTTTCAAATAGCCATTTATCTCCTCTCCGAATTGCAATTAAATTCACCCCATGTATAGATCTAAAATGTACATCTTTTCTATATTGCCCTATAAATGGACATTCATCTCCTACCACAATTTTAACTATAGGTTCAGGTACAAAGCTAATATCACTAAAAATTTGTACAAAATATGAGATATCATTATTAATGTATACAATATGAGCAATATCGCTTAGTGCATCAGATATTTTATCGATAGAATATCCCATAACGATTATAGGTTCTAAGGTTTTAGCTTTCTGTTTCCCTCCAGGGTGAGCTTGTATTATTTGAAAATTCAATAAAAATGTAAGTTCATGAATTCTCTGTTCTATTTTATACACTTCATCAGCTAATTCTTTACTTCCAAATTTAATAGCAGTATAAGCCAAATCAATCATTAAATCAATATTCTGCTTCATTTCCTTTATGATATCTTTTAAGGATAAAGGTTTATATTTAAATTTTATACTCTGCTTAGTCATTTTGTTTTATTCACTCATTTTTCATATAATTTTAATTTTATATAAATATTATTATAAAAACAATTAAGAATAGAGGGGTTAGGAAATCCGCTAGCGAGGTAATAAACGGTATAAGGTAATTATTTGGATCCATCCCTCGCTTGAATAAAAATATCGCACTGATAAACAAAAAAGCAAATAGTATGAAAAAAATTATTAAAACAGTAACACTTATAATCCCAATTATTAAAAAGGGATTTACAATCTTCACTCCTGTAAGGTTTCCTACTGAATAGCCTATGATCAATAAAACTCCTAAACTTAATAATAAAGTTAGTAAAAGTCCAAGTAAATCTTCTCTTAATCTCTTTGAAGATTTGATTTTAGGTTCTATTGTACCGATATAAAGATGGGTAGTTAAACGGGATACAAGAATAGTTGAAATATCTCCAATTAAGGAGTTTAAAGCAGGTAAAATTAGCAATAATATTGGAATAGTGTAAATGATTTCTTCGTTTGACGTTAGCACTGATCCCGAAATTAGACCTATCAAAGAAGAAATAATAACAATAATTATTGATTCTTTGAAGATTTTTATGAAATACTTCATTATGGCACCCCCAAAATTATCAACGTTACATAGAAACAAAACACAGTCGCAAAATCATCAAAAGCAGTCATAATGGGATTCACAATGTTGTTTGGGTTCAAGCCATTGATGAACGCAAGATAATTCAATCCTGTTGAGCAAGGAATTGAAAGGGATAATGTAAATAATATTGAAATTAAGGGTATTAAAATGAAATGAATTTTTAATAGGAGATTCAATTTAAATACTAACAAATCTAAAACAAGTGATAGAATCCCGATAAAAATTGCTGTTATAATTCCCAAAGTAAATGTAGCTAGCACATTTTCAATCCATGATTTTTTTGAAAAATCTCCGATGATTAAATCTCGAGAAGTTCTTGCAATAAAAGGACCACTTAAATTACCTCTTAAAGAGAGGAGTGCTGGAATCATTAAGATAAGAGCAAGAAAACTTTGAAAAATTGGTAAAATAAGAAGAGTTAGTATAATACCAGCTAAGATATCCCCAATAATTGATACGACTTCTGATGGGAATGATTCCTTAATGATTCTACCTTTAGTGTCTTGCATCGACATATGCCATCCTCACCAGAATCCGTAGATTCACTGTTATAATCTTGAAACATTTTTTAATATAAAGTAATTTATTTTCCTTCTATTTATTAAATTATTCACCATACTATTTAAGTATTTAGGCATACCTAATTCGTCCATTTTTTACACCAGATTTAATGCTTGATTTAGAAATTAAAGGAATGTAATTAACAGATTATTCCTTTTAAAGATTCTTGATAATGATAATATTTGAAAAGAATAATAAAATAATATAAAGTGATTTTCTAAGTCAATTAGTTGCTTTATCATAATTTATTCTCAATTCATTTCATTAAATATTTTAAGTTCTTTTATTGAATTTATATTGAGGTAAAAAGTAAATAAAATTTTAAAGTAGTATATTATGACTATAAAAGGTATTAAACATATTTTTTTTGTAATTTTCCTCTTAAGTTCCTTTTGTAATCTGAGTGGCTCTTCAAACTCGATTAGGTATAATCATACTCCTTTAAAACATGATATAATCAATGACTCCCAAGTTGATATAAACGCAGTTAATAATTTCGGATCTATATCTTCCAATGGAAATGAAATACTTTGGTTTATTCAAATAACTGATACCCAATTTCTATGGTATGATGATGATAAAATTTCTGATTTTTATGAATTTTTAAACAATACATATAAAACTATCAAACCCCTTTTTATTTACCACACGGGAGATATAGTAGACGCAAATCACGGTTTAGAACAAGATGTCACTGAGTGGAAACGTTATAGAAAAGCATTAGATGATAATTCTATGAATGCATCAAATTATATGGATATAATTGGAAACCATGATGCTATTGGAGATATTGATTTTAGAAATTTCCTTAATTATTCTATGATGGGGCATGTTTTTAACACAACTCAATATTCTTTTAATAAATCTTTTAATTTTGGAGACTTTGCATTTATTGGTCTAAATACTGCTAAAAAATCATACAATCTATTTGAATTTGGATTTTTAGGATTCTTGAACTCAAAAGAGTTAGATTGGTACGAAAATCAATTGGAAAAATATAAGGATTTTAAAAGGATCTTTGTATTTGGACATCATCCTATTGAATATCCTCCATTTTACAAGATTATTTCTGCAGAGAGTTCAAATGGAAATAATTTTTATGACTTAAATAAGGAATACAATGTATCATATTATTTATCAGGACATATCCATGAGGATTCTTTCCAATATTTTAATAATGATCTTTTATCGATTACAACCAGGAATTTTGATGCAGAAGGTGGTACGTATAGATTAATTTCCCTAGATAACAATAGTTTATCAACCTCAATTGGACATGCAGGAATCTGGCCTGAGGTGATTATTACTCATCCTGCTGCTGAAGATTATCATTTTAGAAATTTAAATATTAAAGATAATAAATTAAGAGTTCTGGCATGGGATCCTAAAGGGATCTCATCAGTTGAATGGTGTTTTTTTGATAAGGACAATAGAGATCGACTTACAGATTGGGAACCATTAGAAAAAAATTCGCATGAGAATTTATGGAATGGTGACATCACATTCAAAAGTCGGGGGAATCTAGAAATGAATATCAAAATAGAAGGAGGATCTGGAACAAAATTAAAAAAATTGAGATATTATCTTGAAATTAATGAAAAACCCATTTCATTTTTAATTCTGATTATAATTTTAGTAGGATTCATTTCAATATCTGCCATTTTAAATCATTATTATCCTAATAAAACTAATAAAAAAGTAAAAATAATTAAAAATAAGCCTCTTTAAAGAGTTTTTAATTTAATATATTCAAGGATTTACTGATTAATATCTATGAAACTATGGATAGTTATACTCAAAAATGAAATTCGTAAAAAATCATATTATTTTAGAAGAAATCGTAAATTATATTTTATTCTTCTCTATTCTCTGTTCTTATTCTGGGCAACTTATTTAGGTCCTTCTCTTTTTGATGCCATAATCCCTGAAGTGGTGAAAAATATCTCATATTTGACAATTCCAATCTTCTCAACTTTGATTGAATATTCCTTTATGGTTCTTTTAGTTCTATATGTAATGTATCCCATTTTTATGTTATATAGAAAATCAGAAATTGGGCATAAAGAGATTTTATTAACTTCTCCAGCTAAACCAGGAGATATTTTTTTAGGAGAATTTTTGGGCCAATTGCCCTTCTTTTTCTTATTTATTTTAGCAGTAGGTCCTCTAGTAAACAGCATATTACTTCAACTCAATCCAAATCTTTCTTTCTTTGATTTTATTCTTTTTTATATTGTAATTTTTACATTGCAAATTTTTGGTCTAATACTAGGGTCCATAATAGCAAATTGGCTTGAATTTAAGATGACTAAAAGTAAAAAATCAAATCAATTGAATTATTCATTATTTGTATTATTTTCGCTTGTTATTATTGGTTCATTCTATTTTTTTCACTTTATTTTTGATTTTATCGAAATTCATCCTGAGTTTAAGAAATGGGTAGCATTTTATCCGTCCTATTGGTACTCAAATATCTTGTTATTTATTGTGGATTCAACTCTAATTGAAGGTTATTTCTTAAATATATGGGTAAGTTTAGGATTAGCATTCGGGATTCCTCTTCTGCTTTTATATATTTCATTTAAAAAAGCAAATATATTTTACAAAATTGAAACCCAGATCGAAAAGAGTTCGAGAACAGTAAAGAGAGAAGGAAAAATATTACAAATCATTAGAAAAGTAACTCCTCGTGGCTATGAGAATTTTGTTGTGATACAATTTAAAGAGTTTTTCCGTAAAAGGGAGAATTTCCCCAAATTACTTTATATTGCTGCTTTTACTGCAATTTTGGGAATTTTTATGTATATATCTATAGGAGAATTAGTTTTACACTCAGGAACGATATTGATTATTGGTCCTTACATCATGCAAATCGCTTATTCTGATCATTTACTGTTGATGGTACTTTCTTGGATTGGCGGGATCCTATTTGGGATTTTTATTGGAATTTATATCTTAATTAGTTCGAAAAATATAATTTTTCTCTATAAAAAGTCAATTAGAGGTGTTAAAACACTCATTTTTTCATTCCTGATTGAAATGCTGTATATAATCATTTTTTTAGATATTTTCCTCACCATCTTCTTCATGCTTTTATTTTCCTTAAATATATATACGGTTATGACCTTTTTCTTCTCGTATTTAATAAATTCTTTCCTGGTTCTTGTACACGCAATTGGAATTCAATGCATTAAACCCTTATATGGTGAAAAAGGTAAACATGTTTACTTCAATATGTATTTAATCGTTCTCATACAAATTGTATCACTTCTTATAGCAATTTTCTTAGTTATTTCAAATATTCCAAGCTATTTAGACCACTCCTTAGCAATGTTATACATTTTACTAGTTAATCTGGGTATTTCTTCTGGATTTGCAGTTTTACTCTTGTACTTTGGAATACACAAATTAAATAGAACAGAGTAAAGTTATTGTTGAGGTTCTGAAAACCGACATTTTTTATTTTTTACTCTTTTTATGCTATGACGAATTCCATAAATTAATAAAGGAATAAATAAAGTAATGATGCCAAGGGGATTTAAAAACATGTAATTAAAGGTATTTATTAAAACATCTATAGGTTCCATAAAGAAAAACTGAATCAGCATATATAAGAGGACAGCAGTCCCAAATGCCATGAAAAAGAGATCTGCCTTAGCATCCCATAAGAAAGCTACAATTAAAAGTAGGAAAGTTAATGATAAATCTATATCCATAAGTTTATGTAGAATGAATTTTCTTTTAAACTTTCATAAAATCAAATTCAAAAATAAAAAAAAAAGATTTAGAAAATAAGAAGAACTACAAAATTCGCTTTTTCTTTTTTATAATGTATATTGCACATATCATCGCAGTAGCCATCGTTCCAAGGACAAGAGAGATGACAAATCCTGGTATTTCATTCGCACCACCAGCAACTAATTGTATTGTTGCGAGAGTTAATCCTCCATATGCTAAAGAAGCATAGTAAAAGACGCCGTTTGAGTTCCATTTTGCATCAATTACTACATCTGATATTCCTCCAGCAATAGGGAATGGTGCAGCTATCATATCTTCTAAGAAACTACCTAAGAATGTAAATCGAAGACCATTACCAAGACTCGATATGGTCATATTAGGCGGACTCATTGGAGGCATCATCGTAAAGTTAAGTGCCATCCAAGTGGCTAGTTGATTATAGTTTAAACCTTTAGGATGGAAAAAGTAGCCATAACTTAAATAATAATGCCAAGTCTGTTGTCCAATATAAGCAGGATCGAACAACCAAATCATCGGAAATTCTGGCCAAGTTTGATTCAACATAAGTGTCCATTCATTAGGTTCATAGGCAACAGAGATATTAAGATATAATCCTACTCCTGGCGTACCAGCACCCCATGTTGGTTGTTCTTCTGTCATATTAGTTACATCTAATTTTAGACCTAAACCTAAAAGATCTCCAATGTGATACTGATAACTTGTCATATTATAAACCATTTCATCCAGCATGCTATAGACTAGAGACCAATTTGCTGCTCCAATGAGTCCTTCCATTGTGGTATTTACTGCATTCATATCAGCTGTAGCTGCATAGATATAAGTGTCTCCTGTATTTACTCCTACATAGGAAGGAACTTGTGCGTTTGCTACATTTACGAATGAAAAAGCGAGCAATAAACTTATACAAGTTAAGCTAATTATTTTTGCTTTTTTCATAATTACTCATTAAACTTCTGTTATTAGGATTTATGGTTAAAAATAAGTTATAATTAATATCTTAATTTGAATATTTAAATTTATCATCAAAAAAAACCATCCGTCTAATATTTGTTAGAATTTAAAAGATAATAATTTAAAATGGCAAGAATTAATTCCATTTTTTATTCTCATTATCTTTTTTTTAGTCTAATTATTTGGATAGCTTTCTCTCCAAGCCAATAAATCTTCAAATCGAGAAACATTCATTACTTTAAGATAGGCTTCTTCCAGATTTTTTGCATTAACGGATTTGATTATTTCTTTTGGGCTTCCCTCAACCTTTAATTCTCCACTACTAATAATTCCTATTAGATCACACAGTTCTTCAGCAGTCTCAAGAAGATGGGTACAGATAAAGATAGTTTTCTCAGCTTTTTTAGCTAACTCAGATATTAAATTCTTGACCATTCGTGCAGCTACGGGGTCGAGATTTGAGGTCGGTTCATCCAAAAAGATTATTTTAGGATCTTGTATAATAGCGGCACATAAGCAGACCTTTTGCTTCATTCCTCTGCTATAGCCTTCTAAAAGATCGTTTTCTCGACCAATCAGACCAAATAATTCCAGAAGTTCATCAATACGAGATTTTGTTAACTCTTTAGGTAAATAATAAAGCTCACCTACAAATTCTAAAAATTCTCTTGCTGTTAATTTTTGATATAGCCCAGGAGTTTCAGGGAGAAATCCAGTGTTAAGTTTGACATTCTCACTCTGAGTAACAATGTCATATCCTACGACTTGTGCTGTACCTGAAGTTGGTCTAATTATTGAATTTAACATCCGTACGGTTGTAGTCTTTCCTGCTCCATTAGGTCCAAGCAAACCATAAGTAACACCATAAGGAACTTTTAAATTAAGCTTTTCTACAGCATTAATATTCCCAAATTTCTTTGTAAGATTTATCGTTAATATCGCATAACTTTTTGAAATAACATCTCACATCCATAGTAGATCATTAAATCAATATAACTTTTCATCTTAAATCAATCTTTTTCAGTTTAGGATCTCAATGTAATTTTTAAATTCTTTTGTTGATATTTTCAATTAGAGAGATGAGTTTTCAAAAGTACAAATCTCGAAACCAAGCCGGAAAAATCCTAGCAGAATTTATCCTTAGTAAAGATAAGCAGATTTCCGATCTCTTACTAAACAAAAAGGCCGATTTTTATTGTTTCGCGATACCCAATGGAGGTGTTCCTGTAACTGAGGGATTCTGCTCCCGATTGCCTCTAAAATATGATATATTGATCGTACGAAAAATAAAAATCCCATATAACACCGAAGCGGGTTTTGGAGCAGTGACTACTGATGGTACTGTTCTAATTAACCAACCATTACTATCTCAATTAAATTTATCAGATAAGTCAATAGAAGATTCGATAAAATTAACAAAAAATGAAATTAAAGATCGATTAGTATACTATAATAAAAATATAAATTTAGAGAAGTCTTATGAGCAAAAAATCAAGGAAAGACATATTTTTTTACTAGACGATGGATTAGCTTCAGGATTTACTATGCTAGCAGCAATAAATATGATTCGAAAATATTATCCAAAAAAAGTATATGTTGCAGTGCCAACAGCACCATTAAGAACTGTAAATAAGGTTAATCTTGAAGTTGATGATGTTTTCTGTCCAAATGTAAGAGATGTTATGTGGTTTGCTGTCGCCGATGCATATAAAAGATGGTATGATGTACCGGAGTCAGAAGTTCTTGAAATAATTAATACTTCCAGTTCATATGCTTAAATGAAAGTAATTTAAGAATTGAATTCTCTATAAAGAGGTTCAAAATTGTGTGCGAGTAATATAAAAGAAAGTAAAAAAAAATGTTTTAGACCTATCCTAGGCACTAAGAAGTCTAAAAAGTATCGATGCATGAGGAATATAGAACTTATAAGAAAGTCTATTTACTACGAGAAGAGGAAATAGGTAAACCATTATAATATAAAAAGAAAAGTAAAAAAAAATGTTTTAAACTAATTCTAGGCGCTAAGAAGTCTAAAAAGTATCGACGCGTGAGGAATGTAGAACTCATCCTTTTTCTTTATAAATCTGCTAAGTAGGTTTATACCTAATTATCTACAGTATGGAAATACTCAGCAAGGCCGAGAAACCCCCGGATGACCGATTCATCTTCCTCAAATTTGAAGACAACTGAAGCGATCGCCGCGCCCGTGCCAAATTTAACGTTGTCATAAACGCGCTCATCAATCTCCGTTAACATGAAGAAATCTCATGTTATTAACGGTATTTTGAGCTCGTTGACAATCTCATAAACCCTCTTTTCACAGAGTTAATGAAAGATTAACTCTATTATGAAGAGTTCTCTTTTGGGTATTATTATGAATGTCCTCGTCGTGATAGAATGCGTTGTAGCAGCGTTCACGTTCAGGAAACGCGCCTTACACGACATGTTAGCGGAATCGTTCTGCGTGTATAAAGAAGCTTGATTTGTAAATACGAACGACTGTTATTTGAAATATTCCGGTTCGTTTCCC
>JBHLRJ010000020.1:0-40105 GCA_048882645.1 Candidatus Thorarchaeota archaeon | reverse complement strand
ATTGGTAAAGAAAGAATTAAAGAAGCTTTAATAAATACAGCCCTTCTACTTGAATCACTTCATAATCAGACAATTTCTTTAATGAATGAGGGGGCATCTTTAGATACTGTTATCCATTCTGTAAGAGCTCCTAATGATTTACTTAAAAAACCTTATCTAAGACCAATATATGATGAACCCGAATTCATTGTAAGAAATATATGGCGATTGAATGGTGGTTGGTATGATGGGACTCCTTCTCGTCTAAAACCTGCAACGGAAACAGCTTTAGCAAATGAGATTTCAAATCTTGTTGGAGGAGCAGAAAAACTAGCTGAGAGAGCATCAGTTCTCATGAAAAGTGGAGAGATTAAATTAGCATGCCATCTTATTGAATGGGCATGGTCAAATTCCCCTAATAATAATAAAATCAGAGAAATTGCGAAGAAGATTTTTACTACACGGGCCAACGATGAAAAGTCAACAATGGCAATTGGGATCTATTTATCTGCAGCTCGAAAAATGGGTCCTGAGACTGATAAAGAAATCTCTGGGAAAACAGTCATTCAGACTCAAGAACTAAGAAATCGAACCGATTAATTCGCATATAAGATAGTCCAGATAATTTGCTAATATAAAAATTTCTAAATACAATTTTGTAATTCTCTTTTAAATGAAGCTTTATATGGATCCCTTTATTTTCTAACCTATATTTTTACATAAAAACTTGACAGAACATCATGGAGACTCAACGGTTTCAAACTGATGAAGAACATCGTGATTACCTTGCCAAATTTCAGATTAATCCTAAACGTGCAATGTTTACTATTATTCTTAGCATATTTGTGGATACATTAGGTTACGTTATGGTTATGCCATTATTACCTGGTATCGTGCTTGGTCTTGGAGCTTCATTTATTATTTATGGTCTTATTATTGCTTCTAATGCTGTTATGATCTTAATTTTTGGACCATTTTGGGGTAAACTCAGTGATAAATATGGCCGAAAACCAATTTTAGTTATTTCTCAGCTAGGGACAGGAGTTGCTTTTTTTATATTAATATTTTCTGATTCTTTACCTATAATTCTTTTAAGCCGTATGGTAGATGGCATGTTCAGTGGTCAAATGCCAATAGTGCGTGCTTATATTTCTGATATAACTACACCACAAACTCGTTCCTCACATCTGGGAAAAATTATGTCAGGATTTACATCAAGCATGATAATTGGTCCATTTATCGGTGGGGTGTTGGGTTTTTTCAATTGGCGCTTTCCAATGATTTTTGCATGTATATTTACTGATATTTACATAACTTTAACATTGACACTATTAGTAGAAAGCATGCCCAAAGAAAGAATAAAAGAATTGAAAATCGAACTGCAAGATAAAAAAGAATCTCCTGACTATAAAAAGGGGATTTTAAATAAAGAGGTAGTCTTACGGCTTGTAGAAATTCTCATTCTTACTTTCATTTCATTGATCTTCAATACAAGTTTTTCAATTATTCTATTTAGTCGATATGCGGCTAATACGCTTGTTATAGGTACACTTATGGCTTTCGGTGCCGTTTTTGTAATGATATATGGATTATTTTTTATGAAACGATTAATTCTCAAAATAGGGGAAAAAAAAATGTTCTTCTTGGGGATGGGAATATATATTGCTACGTTTATTATTTATCCCTATCTTGAAGAAATATGGATGATCTATGTATTAATGATTCCCCTTGGATTTTCCCAAGCATCTATTGGACCATTAATATCAAGTAATATTACTAAAGCAGTAGATCCAGATAAACAAGGACAATTAGGAGGATGGATTACTAATATTTCAGCAGTTTCACAAACTTTTAGCCCTCTAATTTCAAATGGGTTCCTCCAACTAGGGAGTTTGACCATTGGTTTTATATACTTAACTTCCTATCAATTAATCGGTTTTACAAATGTAATCTTAGGAATTATACTCGTGAGTATAGCTTTTCTAGATATTAGACATTACCCATATCTATATGCTTATGAAAAGTTAAGAAAAAAACGCAAAGAAGTCCAAAAAAGGAATAAAAAGGCTGAGACATTAAAGAAAAAAGCCAAAAAAGTGGAAATAGTTGAGTAATTACCCATAGAGTAAACTTTTCGTTTTTATTATATTTTAAACCTCATTTACATTATTACATATAATCTTAATTAAAAGTGATAGATATGGATTCTAAACAATTAAATATTCTTACGATCTTTGCTCATCCTGATGATTTATCAATTTTCTGTGCTGGAACATTAGCCAAATGGGTTGAGCAAGGCCACAATATAACTGCTCTATGTTGTACTAGTGGCAATGTAGGTACTCTAAGAACAGATCTAACAAAAGAAAAAGTAGCTGAAATGCGTGAAACAGAGCTCAGAGCTGCTAATGAGATTTTAGGAATAAAAGAAACTTTAATATTAGGATATCCAGATGCAGGGTTTATAAATGGTCCCGAATTACGAGAAAGATTGATATATTATGTAAGAAAGTTTAAAGCAGATAGAATTATTACATTTGATCCTTGGGTTGCTTATGAAGTTCATCCTGATCATTTAATAGTAGGAAGAATGGCTGCTGAAGCAGGAGCTTTTGCAGGATTTCCATTATTACATCCTGAACATATTAATGAAGGCATTAAACCTTACTCATGTTCAGAAGTATGGTTCATGGGCTTACTTGGCCATCTTCCCAATTGCTTTGTTGATATATCTACCACTCTTGAAAAAAAGATCGAAGCTGCGCTAAAATTTGAGGCAACCCTCGAACTGATTGCAAACTTATTTACCACAGATATAGATCCCGCTAATGTTTCACCCAAAGAGCTCAAAAAACTTTCAAAATATGCAATACGACTTTTAACTTCTATTGCTCTTACTATTGGGAGAAGAGTTAACTCGAAAGCCTCAGAAGCTTTTTTTATTCAGAAGATTCTACCCGGACACTTTAATAACTTTACCCAATTAACTCGTGAAATGCTTGGAACTCCTCCAGAACCGCCTAAGATTTGTTAAATTTAACGATTTTTTATCTGAATTTTCATGATTCCTTACATGATCTAATGAGTTTTTAATAAACCTAATATAGATAGTTTTCTTATCTTATTAGTTAGTTTATAGCATTCTATAACATAGTTAAGTGAGGTTTATGACCCAGAATAAAAATCCATCAAAAGATAAAATAAATTGTCCTATTTGCAGTTATGAATTTATCCCAGAATCATTTCATCTTGAAAAAGGCAGTTTCGAAATTGTAGATTCTGAAGGTGAATTGATGGAGTTTCAAGATCAAAAGCATAAACTTGTTTATAAGCCCTATAGCTCTCTTAGAGGATCATGGGTAACATATTGTCCCGAATGTGGATATATAATCAAATTTGTAGCAGAAATCGGTAAAAAGGAAATTTTGGAGGAAGCATCTCTTATAAAAAAGTGGGGTGCTTTCAAGGAATTCGGTAAAATATATAAGTATGAGTTCAAAGAGCAGAATAAACCTTATATGGACTATTTAGATTATTTTATCGAAAAAGTGGATAATATCAGAAAAGACATCAAAGCAGCTTTGGATCAAATAAACTTTAGTAGTTGGGGAGATCCCTATAGGGATTGGAAACATGATAAAAATTTTGATGCATTCAAGTTTTTAGTTAGACTCCATACAAATTTAGAAGAGTATTGTGATTCTTACGTAGAAGATCCAAAAAGTAAAGATATGGCGCAGAAAATTACAGAGTTAAATTTACCTCAAGATATTGAAGAATTAATTCAAGACATAAGAAAAATTAGAAATAAAATAGTACATGAAGCATACGAGATTTCTGAAGAAGAAGAAGATATTATTGAAAATTCTTATATTAAATTTATGTACTGGATAGTTTTGAAATATTTGAAACCTCTAAATCTTAATAAAATTGAGATAGAACCTGATTATAGTTTTATAGAAATTGAAAAAGTAAATTATGAAATCCAGACATTCTTACATTTATATTTAGGCAGTACTCTTGGTATAAAAAATTTCCATCAGATATTTTTAATCCCTATACTGAAGGATCTTGGCATTTCTATTAAAAAGGAATTGTAGATTCTTATGTTTTAAATTTCCACTATTCTTCTACTTTAATATTCGGAAATAAAGAATGAATACCTTGATAATAAATAAGTTCAAATTGCTATGTTAATTTTTTTAACGAAATTACTTTAGAATTTTATAAACATGAATATTGAAAAACTCTGGAAAGAAGCGGATTGGGTCGATCATGCAAGGTGGATAATAGAAAATCTTAATAAGTTTCCTGAAGACTCAAAGATTATATTAATTTTAAGGCATTCTCATAGGAACGAGCCTATAATACCAGAAAAAGTTCATAAGCTAAGACTTACTCCACAAGGTCATGCTATTGCCAGAAAATTTGGAGAGAGTTTGCCTAAAGACAGATCGATTAGAATATTTCATAGTATTATATGGAGATGCGAAGAAACAGCACTAAATATACATGATGGTTTCCAAAGTGTTGGTGGGGAAAGCGAATTGAAAGGTGCATTTGCTCCTTTATATGATATTGGTATTGACAACCGATCATTTTTGGAGCAATTCAAAAATTATCATTTTAGCGAGCTTTTATATCGCTGGGTCGCTGGTTTTTATCTCCCCGAGGAATGGGCTCCATTTATACCATATTGCCAGAATGCTGCCCATCTTATATGGAACCAAATTAACGATGCACCTGATCGAGGTATAGATATTCATGTTAGCCACGATTGGCATTGCATGTCATTAAGATTTGGGTGGTTTGGGCTCCCACCAGGTGATAGATGGATAAATTTTTTAGGAGGTTATGCCTTCACTTTTGAGAAAGATCACTTCTTAATGTTAGATTATGGGGAGTTAAAAAAATTAGAGATTCCTCATTGGTGGGGAAAAAAAAGTAAGTTCTAAATTCATTTTTTAATAGAGTTCTAATCTGCCTTCGCAGTATTAGCTAACAATGCTTCAATAATTTGAGGAGCAACTTCTAGAGGAAAACTATGTCCCATCCCTTCAATTATCAACAACTCTGCTCCCGGTATTGCCTCTGCAGTATCTATACCTAATTCAACAGGAACAAGCGGGTCCTCTCTCCCATGAACTACAATTGTTGGTACTTTTATTGAGGCAAGTTTAGCTTTTCTATTACCGCTTGCAACAACTGCCGCTAACTGCCGTATTGTTCCATGAGGAGAAAAACTACGATCATATGCTACTGCAGCCAATTCCCGTGCTTGTTCTTCATTATATGGATACGTTCCATAAGTAAGACGACCACGTCTTACACTTTCTTTAATATATTCTTCACGTTCTGTCGGATATGGTGAGAATAAATCTTCTAATAATTCTTGAGAGGCTCTCTTTACATCGGGATTATTAGTAGTGCTCATTATCGAGGCGAGGCTTAGTACTCTATCTGGGTGCCTATAAGCTATTATTTGAGCAATCATGCCCCCCATAGAAGCACCCCAGATGTGCGCTTTATCTATGTTGAGATGGTCTAAAACACCAATTGCATCATCAGCCATATCTTCCAATGTGTAAGGGGTATTGATTTCCTTTCCTAGTTCAATAGGCTTAAAAAGCGCACCAATTAATTCTTTCCAATCTGGTACGCCTTTTTCTTCAAATTTCGTAGATAATCCAACATCACGATTATCAAATCTGATTACGTAGAATCCTTGGTTTGCCACATACTCACATAGTACCTCCAACCAAGCAATCATCTGAGCACCAAGCCCCATTACCAATAACAGAGGTTTTGATGATGAATCCCCGAATGTATCATATTCAATCTCTATATCATTTACATGTGCTTTTGGCATTATTTTTAACCGTATAGTTAATATAATTTGAAATGAATTTCTCACAATAATTTAAGAAATTCTATTTAATATACCTTCTTAAATTATAAATTGGTATTTTGAAGTATTTAGCTAATTTTTAGTTATATACTCTTTTAACTCAAAAAAGTTTAATATTTGAATAGTTATATTTCTAGAAAAATAATCACTTACAAAAAAAACCTTGTTGGAATTAAATATGACCGCAAATTCAAGAAGATTTTCACGATATAGAGGACTACTTATTGTATTTATACTATACTGCGTATTTTGGATACTTTTAGTGACAATTTTACGTGAACGGTTTAAAATTACAAATCCTATCGCATTATCTCGCTTCATTCCATTAGACGATGCTCTTACTGAACTTGCTTTTATATTTACTACTATACTCCCTATCTCAAGTGTAATTGGGGTATTAATAGGTGGATACTGCATAACTCCGATGATTTTATTTTTTCATAAAAAAATTCTTGGCAGAAAAATGCATTATGGTGTTCAAAATGACAGCGATTTCGATAAACCAAAATTGTTTTCAAGAGCTTTTTTTCCTGTGTTACTGGCAATTAATCTTTCTTCCATGTTTCTTACTCCAACGGTTATCACGTTTATTCTTGAATCAGATTTGGTTAACGAGCTCGGAAATATTTCCAAAGTTCCTGTGTTGACACGATTTTTAGCAGAAATCATGTTATTAACGATCATGTTCGGAACGGCAGCATTATTATTTTCTCCTGTATGGTTTTTAAAGGACTCTGGAATTATATATTCAAATAAAGACAAACTGGTAGAATCGGACGAGACCTTTGTGTTAAAATCAATTGGAGATTGGTTTCAGACTATGCTTCGAAGTTATGCAGGTATCGGTGCTATTATCACTTACATCGTGATAATTTATGGGTTTCTTGCAGACTTTAGCAATAATTTAGCTGATAAGAATAATATTGTTAATATTCTTAGTTTAATCTTATGGCTTGGATTACCCTTTTATTTAGCAATTTCTCTAATACCCTCATTGATATTAAACGACGTAATAAAGAGCCATAGAATCAATTATATGAGAAAAGTCGGGACAAAAATTGGCATAAAACACTCAGTAGCGATTACTTTTGAATTTAAGAAAAAGGAAAAATAAATTCTATATTTACGGTAAGTGAGATTATTTTCTGGTCATTTAATATAACCCAAACAATTTTATAGTTGATTGTGATCTAAATTAGATAACTTAAAATTTATTTTAAAAGGTTTAAGGGATGGTAAAATATCGCAAAAACAAAATAATTATCTTAACTATTTCATTGAGTCTAATTGTCCTGAGCATTTATTCATCGATGGGCTATGCCACTCCACCTAAACTTAGTAATCCATCTCCGATGGAGAATGTTGTTATAGATGGTATTATTGGCGAAGCAGAATGGTCTGATGCTGATAATAAATCCGAATTTTTCTTAGATATAGATGATGTTGGAAACCCTCCAGACTCAGATGGTTATAATTATTTATATTTAGGAGAAGATTTGGATAATCTATATATTGGTCTTGATTTAGCTAGTGATCAGACAGGTGATATCACTGATGAATGGGTAGGAGTATGGCTAAATACCAATAACCAAACTTTCACTAATTTTACTGTTTGGGAGCAGCTTTTAAATGACGGTACTGAATCTTTAATTCATGATGTCGAAAATGATGATGTTTTCCCCTTTTTTGCAAATAATATACTCTCATGGGATGTAGATTTTAACAGTGACGATGAATTTAATGTTGTAACGGGAGGTCTTTCTGGTGATTATACTCTTTTTGATAGTGGTCCCGGAGACTATTTAAATTTTACATCAGCACCTGTTTTAACTGACTATCAAATTTGGGTTGATTTTTCAATCGATTTAAAAAGTTGGTTTGCAAGTTTCCCGGCAATATTCGCCAGTGCTGTTCAAAATGTTAGATTTAGATTCGCTACTCGAGTAAACACTGCAATTTCGGATCAAAAAATAATTTTGTGGTACAGTAATGGGACGCATAATAAAGATGATCCACACCAAGTTATTGAGATAAATGATAATACAAGTTGGCTAACAGAATCTTTTATATATAATGTTGGGAATCTCACAGCAGATCATAAAATGCAATTCAGCTTATATGGAAATCACAGTGCTCCTTTCATGACTCAGTTTGATTACTTTGAATTTGACCTTTATATTAACCAGACAAATACACATGGAGGTGCAGTAATTTCTCCCTTCTCTTCAATCAATAATTATCAAATTGAGTGGGGTTTTGGTGCTAGCCCAAATAATGTTTCAAATCATCGCATGTTTGAAATCCAAATTCCTAAAATTGAACTTGAACATTATGATCCAAATAGTGTATTAGGTATCATTGTGGGCGGTTATGGTACAATGATTTTTCCTGGGACAAATTATTGGGTATTTGGAGCATATAAGGATAGTATTCGACAACAGAACAGTGCAAATTATAA
The DNA here is from genome assembly GCA_048882645.1 of Candidatus Thorarchaeota archaeon. Classification (GTDB taxonomy): domain Archaea; phylum Asgardarchaeota; class Lokiarchaeia; order Sigyniarchaeales; family SOKP01; genus Loki-b32. The sequence continues at coordinate 31,760 of JBHLRJ010000020.1, read as the reverse complement.
TTACTATAATATGAATGGTTGCTCAATTCCTCAAGTTAATGGTAATGGTGTGATTCCAAGTTTTGATCTATTCTTGATCATTGGAATAGCTAGCATAATTACGGTGTTTCTCCTAAAAAAACATAAAAATAATTTTAAAATTTAATTTTTACTTTTTTTTAAAACACAACATAAGCAAAATTAATGTCATATATAACCCAACCTTCTAAAAATTTGTCCCATTTTTTTGTTTCCCATAATCTATCAATTTTTTGAATACTCTCTGAAAGATCGGTAAGCAACTTTTTATTAATTCCATAGATTTCATGTGAAGGATAAATTTCTATGTTCTCGCTGACTTGGCATACCGCTAATAATTTTGAAATACTTGAGAGGAGAATTGGTATTTCATCCTTTGATAAATACATGGTTCCATAATGAGCTGTATCCCCGGTAAAAAGTTCATTTTTATTAGTAAGTAAAGATATTGAGCCAGACGAATGTCCTGGGGTATGAATTATTTTAACAGAGACTTCTCCCAAATCAATTATACTATCTGTTTTCAAAGATTGAATATTCCTACAAGGTTGAAATGTATAATTTATTTTTTCATAACGCTTAGTTATTTCCTTCGGAGAATTTTTTAAGAATGAAATATCAGTCGGTACAGAGATCTCATTTAATTCTTTTTCATGAACACGAACTGTATCAAATTCAGAATTTCCACCTATATGATCGAAATGGGAATGAGTATTGACCACAATTAATTTCTTGTTGGAAATTAAATCTTGAATGACAGGTTTAAGAGGAAATAAGCCACATCCCGTATCAATCAATAAAGCAGAATGCGTTCCAAGAATCAAGTATAAATTTATAAAATTAGTTAAGAATCGGGGTTCGATCTTATCTAAGCTTTCTTGTATGACATATAAATAATCTTTCTGTTTAGTGATTTTAAACCAGTTTAGTGTATTTCTTGTGTTCATGATTTTTAAGAATATTTTTTACTAATGTCCTTAATTGCTAACTGATTTAAAATCTTGATGTATTGTAAATTACTTTAAGTGTAATAATCCTTTAGTAATAGAGAAAATTAAAATACAAATAAGGTTATATTTTAATTTCATTTAAAATTGAAAAAATCATGAAGATTGTAAAAGGATTCATTACCCAAACTGGGGAAAATTACCAATTAAACGTAATAACTCTCATGAAGCATGGTATTCGGAATTTTTCCAGACAAGAAATTGTCAGCAGGAAGATTGATGGCAGTTTGTTCCGGTACACTTACAAGGATTCATATGAAAGGATGAAACGACTTGCTAATGCATTAAATACAATTGGGGTAAAGGTTGGGGATCGAGTTGGAGTTATGGCTTGGAATCATCATCAGCATTTTGAATTATACTTTGCGCTTCCTGGAACTGGAGCAGTGATGGTTACATTAAATTTGCGCCTTTCTCCTCAAGATTTATCATACGTAGTTAATCATTCTGGAATAAAAGTTATCATCTTTGACGAAGATTTAATTCCTATTGTTGAATCAATCATTCCTTTTTGCCAAGAGTTAAAAAAATATGTGGTAATTACTGATAAAAAATTACAAGAAATAGAGACAAAACTAGCACCTTTATATAGTTATGAAGAGCTTTTAAAGAAAGCCTCTCCCATTTATGATTGGCCATATCTAGATGAAAATTCTGCGTATGGCGCGTGTTATACAACTGGAACTACAGGTAAGCCAAAAGGTGTGTATTACTCACATCGCTATGTGTATCTGCAGGCAATTGCGTTTACTGCTCAAATGTCAATGGATCCAAACGATGTTGTTTTACAATTGGTTCCCATGTATCATGTTCTTGGCTGGTCGAAACCACAAGCTGCTGTATATGCAGGTTCTAAGTTAGTTTTATCTGGAAAATGGAGTTTAGATGACCTTGAAGAAATCACTAACTTAATGGTCCAAGAAAAAGTTACAATTTCTGGAGGTGTTCCTGCAGTCTTCATGGCTATGCTCGAAATTATTAGAAAAATGGATCAAAAACTAGATTTAACCCATACACGTTTGATTTGTGGTGGTGCAGAGCCTCCAATAGCTTTAATGCGTGGATTTTGGGATGAAACAGGTGGTGAAATAATTCACTCCTATGGTTCTACTGAAGCTATGGCGATAACTACCCTGAATTTTTTCAAACCTTGGCTTAAAAAGGAGTTAACCGAAAAAGAGTTATGGGATCTCAAGAAAAAACAAGGTACCATTGTTTCTGGTCTTGATATAGAAATAATAGATGAAACTGGTAATAAATTGCCTCATGATGGGAAATCTTCAGGTGAGATTATCCTACGTGGACTCTGGATTTTAACAAATTATTATAATGCACCAACAACAAAAGAAAGTTTTACTGAGGAGGGATACTTCAAAAGTGGAGATGCAGGGACTCTAGATTCAGAAGGATACTTAAAGATTACAGACCGAATTAAAGATGTTATCAAGAGTGGTGGTGAATGGATAAGTTCAATTGACATGGAAAATGTATTAGTCTCTCATTCTGGAGTCCGTGAAGCAGCTGTTATTGGAATTCCGCATCCAAAATGGGAAGAAAGACCTCTTGCATTAATAGTTTTACGAGAAGGATTCGAATCTGTGAACGAAGAGGAGATTCGCTTACATCTTCTCAAATCATTTGCAAAATGGCAGCTTCCTGATAAGATCCTATTTGTTAAATCGATTCCAAGAACAAGTGTAGGAAAACTCGATAAAAAGGTTATGCGTCAAAAATATAATAATCTCTATCAAAAAGAATAAATGAGGTGATGTGAAATACCAATATTTGATAAATCACATATCCGTCGTCCCGAAGTTCTTAGAGTTCTTGAGGAACAAGACAAATTACGGCAACAAGCAGCATCAGAATTTTTTAAAATGGAAGAAAACCAAATAATTGATTTTTCATCGTTATGGAATAAAGTAATGAGAGGAAATTCTCGTTGGTTTGAAGGTGAAGACATACGAGGATTGTTAACAGTGAAGGAAATGCATTTTATCGCCAAATTGCATCGATTTATCGTAGAATTCCGAGCAAATCGTAATCATGAAAAGGCACCCATCATGAAAGAAGTGAAAATTGAACCTATAGTGGTGGATGGTATACCTGCTGAATGGGAAACTGTTTCCGGAGTCGATAAGGAGAAAGTTATTTTATATTTTCATGGTGGGGGATATATTATGGGATCTCCAAATTTCGCACGAATGATTTCTGTTAGACTTGGAAAAATTACAAAAATGCGTGTGCTAAGCATAGATTATCGTCTTGCTCCCGAACACCCTTATCCTCAAGGATTAGAAGATTGCATCGCTTCCTATAAATGGCTTGTGAGAACTGGGATTAAGCCAAAAAATATTATTATATCTGGAGATTCAGCAGGTGGTTATTTCATATTGATGACTATTATAAATTTACGTAATAAAGGTATAACTTTACCTGCTGGAGCAATTTGTTTCTCTCCCGCAACAGATTTAGCAATGACTGGAGAATCAATTGTAAAAAATGGGTCTACCGATCCGATCCTTGCAGATTTAGGAGTATACTGGTGGGTGGAATGTTATCTGTCAGGAGAGGATCCTTTTAGTCCAGAAGTCTCTCCTATATATGCGGATTTAACAAATCTACCATCTATTTTAATACAGGCAACTTCGAGTGAAATGCTCTATGATGAGGCGAAAGAATTCGTAGAACTGGCAAGAAAAGCAGGAGTAGATGCAACATTGCAAACCTGGGAAGAATCTTTACATGAGTTTCAAATAAATGACTTACCAGAATCAACAGAAGCATTTTCTAAAGCAAAACAATTTGTTGATAATTTAATTAAATAGTATAAAAAGGAATATTGAGTTCACACTAATTTTAATTTCATTTCTAATTCTCCATTGAAAATTTTTCCAGTATGCTTAAAACCTAATTTTTTATAAAATTCTCCAGCATTTCCTTTAGCAGGTTCGTGATGTAAGGTTAATTCCATGCATTTGGGCGTGATTTAGCATATTCAACAACGAGCTCTAACGCTTTTTTCCCATAACCCTTACCTTGATATCGACCATCAATCATGAATCTCCATAGATAAATCTCTAGATCCTTAGATGTAATATATTTATATTTAAGGGAGTTATCTCTTAACATTACAAATCCTATGGGTGTATCCTCTAAATAAATTGCACGAAACCACACTCCTCTAGTAAAGTGGGCTTGAGCAATCGAATAAGCATTAGTAGCAACTAGAGATCTCTGTCTAGGTTTGACTTTCAGATTAAGTATTAATTCTAAATTACTTCTACTGATTTTTTTCAAGGAGATTTTATCAATTGAATATTCTGATTGTTTACTTTCGTTCATATATGTAAGAATGAGTTGGGCATAAAAAGCCTTGCAACTATCCCAAAACTATATATGGTTTTGTTTATGGACTTTTACTAGATACAATAAAAAAGGGGTTACCAGAATTATGACGCAAGACGAATTCAAAAATCAAATGTCTATATATGCAATTAAAGAGAAGATCTTTAAAATAAAAGGAATGTATAATCCAAATTTAATTTCAAATTTATCCAAAGAGATGTACGATTTATATCTAATACGAGAATCAATTTGTGAACAGCTTCTTAAATTATCATCGGAGAAAGAGATAGATATCGTCAAGATAAAGGATTTCATAAAAATGAAGATAAAGGAAAATAAAGAAAAGTTAAAAATTGAAACAAAAGAATATGAAGTTAAATTACTTCAGCTAACTATTAGGGAATGGGAAGAATTTTTATAATCTTAGAGAAGTACTTTTTATTCTCGATTAAATTATTTTATTTTAAAAATAGAATATGTACCTAATGCTTTAGCTACCAGATTATCATGATTCCTTATTTCTGATTCAAGAACACTAATACTTTTACCTTTATGAATTACTTTTGTATCACAAGTCAAAGTTCCTTCCTTTACAGGCTTAAAATAAGTGATTTTAATTTCTACAGTTGCACACAATTCCTCTTTATCCAAGAGAGAATATAATGCCGCTCCCATTCCCGTATCTGCCATCGAATACAGAGCACCCCCATGCACTACTCCATGGGGATTCATCAGTTTCTTTTCAATATTTAAGACACACTGAGAATATTCCTTTTCAAGTTTAGTGAAATAAAGCCCTATTAGCTCACCAAAAGGGTGAAATCCTTCAGAATTAAGAGGAAAAATTTTTGGTTTTGACATATTAGAATTTATTTGTATTACAATAAAAATCTATTGAAGCTAAAAGAGTAATTAGAATGTTTATATCGTATCTGATTATTTCCTCTTATGGAAGGTATAAGTATGAAAATAAAGGTAAATTAATTTAATACTGATTTATTCATAACTTATAAGAATAAAAAAAACTTCTAAAAGAGAAACATATGGTAATAAGATAGAACAATGATTATTTGGATCTTAGAAAGCGACTCAGGAGTGAAACTATTATACAAATCATTTATGAAAACCGATGCTGATGAAGATATAGTCTCTGGATTTTTAACAACCTTCAATCAATTCTCTATGGTAGAATTTAAACAATCAATAGATTCAATAGAAATGGGGGGATTAAGGTGGATATATACCTTAGAACCGAAATATAATTTACTTTTTGTAGCAGCTAGTACTAAAGACATGAAAACTGAAATTGTTAAGGGGCGGTTAGAAGTTATCAAAAATGCGTTCATTAAAGAATTTGATCCAGTATGGGAAAAGAAAGGGCATAATTGGGATGGTGACATTAATATTTTTTTACCCTTTCTAAAATTAATTGAAGATTATTACAATCAATGGGAGGAAGTTGAAAGTTTAACAAAAACCGCAGATTTTTTTGATATATTGGGAGTATTTCAAAATATCTTTATTATGTTGAGAAATGTACTTGAAAATAAGATGTACTCCAAATCTAAAAATGAAATTTTAGATCACATCGATTTAATATATGATGCTTTTAAGGAGCGAGAAGATTTCACGTGTGAACCTGAATTAGAAAATATTACTTTCTCTAAAGAGGAATGGTTCAATATTATTGACATAAATCTTATTAAATGTGAAAAAGAGTTAGTTATTGAAAATTTGAAATTCCTACTAAAACAGGTAGTAAATACAATAGTAGTAATAAAAGGAAATAATCTGTGCCTCAAATACTTTAAAGAAGAAGAAATATTTAGATACATTTTTAATAATATGGTATTACTAAAAGATTTAGGCTTAGATATGTATTTTTTGAAACTCTTTCTGTTATTATAACTTTCAAAAAGCAAAAATTTCGATCCTTTAACATTTTCTCTCAATAGGAGCATTTCGATTATTTAATTAATAGAAAAGGGTGGCTCCTGCCGAAGACCTCAATGCGAGGTCAAATCCATTAAGTAGGAGAAGGTAAATTTTAAGTGTAACGAGTTACACTACCAAAAGACAAAAATCCAGGGGATCGGCAGGATGCCTTGTTTTTTGGGTTATTATTTTTGAACTTGTGGTTGCTTTTAAATTGCAACATTTTGTCTTATCTATTTATAGTAATTACTTTCATAAATTTAAAGTTTAAGAGTCTAATTTATTAGTATAAATAAACCACAAAGAATAATAAATAAATAATCATATGTTTATTAAGGATATAAATATTTTCATTCCTAAATAATTGGGAGGAATATAATGACTGAGAATGATTCTAATTGTAGTAATGGAGTATGTGAGATAATTAACTTCTCTGAGATCTTTCAATTAATTAATATATTAAACAAAAAATATAAAAATTTGCAACGTAGAGTCATAAAGGTTGAAAGCCTTACTCCTCCTCAATATTCAATTCTGACAGAATTATGGAAATCTGATGGTAAACAGTTTAAGGAGTTAGCTTCTGCGTGTTGTTGTTCTCCATCAACTATAACTGGTATCATTGATACTATGGAAAAAAATGATTTAGTATATAGGAAACCAAATCCTAATGATAGACGAAGTCTCTTGGTTAAACTTACAGATAAGGGTAAAGAGATACAAAGATCAACTCCCCCAATTAAGGTTGTTTTAACAAACTGTTGCGAAGGTTTCACGCCTAAAGAGGCAGAACAATTAACCTACTTATTAAATAAATTATCTAATTCTTTTGAAATAACTGGATTGGATAAATGTTGATCTTTTTTTTGGTTTTTAAATTATTAATTTAAATTTCATTCAATATAGTTCGGAACCAAAATATCCGGAACCTTTATATACTAGTATTGATTATTTATACTTAAATTAATTTAGTCTTGAAATGAATAATAAACAAAATTGAGATATGAGAAGATTAAAGATGGATAAAAAAATGGAAAGAAAAGCAATGAAAGCTAAACATAAAGAATTTGTAAGAAGTCTACTCTACTCTAATTGCAACGATATTCAATGTTGGAGTTTTGAAAATAAATGGTCATTGTATAATCAATATCTTTCTAGATGCCGATGTTAAATCTTAGAAATCAAATTACAAAAAATGGTTATAATGAAAAGGAAAGGAACCTACAAACCGACAATTGAGGACATTATCGAAATAAGTGGAATTGAAACTTTACATCCAGGAGGAATGGCTCTAACACGTCGAACTGCAGAACTTGCTAGTTTAAGTCCTGGGATGAAGGTTTTAGATGTCTCGAGTGGAAGGGGTACACAATCGATTTTTTATGCACAAGAATTTGGAGTTCATGTTACTGGTGTTGACATATCTGAAGAAATGGTTAAATCTGCTATGTATAATGCGAAAAGTGAAAAGGCTGAAAGTTTAATCGACTTTAAAATTGGTGATTCTCAAGAATTACCGTTTGAAGACAATTTTTTTGATGTTGTTATAAATGAATGTGCTGTAGGTATACCGGATGACTCTCAAAAAGTATTAAATGAAATGGTAAGAGCTACTAAAAAAGGAGGTTCAATAATAATTCATGAATCAACTTGGCGCAAAGAACTCTCAGATAAAGAAAAGGAAGAAATATCTGAGAGATATGGTACCACTCCATTAGAATATGAAGAATGGATTAGCATGCTGAAAAAAGCAAGCGTCGATGAAATTATTACCGAATTTGATAAATGGTCAAAACCAGAGATGTTTTGGAATATTCGAAAAGATCGTGATATAGAAGATTTTTCAAAAATATATACACGCTCTGAGCTTGCCAACCTTATGAAATCAATATCTCAAAAATATGGGCAAGATGGGTTAAATGTAGCTCTCGAAAACCAAGGAAAATTTACTAAAGTTGTCCTTGAAGGAAAGTTGGGCTATTGTTTATTTAAAGGTATTAAGAAATAAGAAAAGTTAATAAAATAGAAAAAGGAGGAAAGAGAATGGTAGAAATGGAAGATGAAAAAATAAGAAAAATTGTTAGAGAACAATATGCAAAAATTGCAGAACGTTCCCAAGGGTATAGTTGCTGTGGATCCTCTGCTAATCCTGAGACGATACCAACAAGCTCTTGTTGTGGGCAGTCTGTTGAAGAAAGAGAAACTACTTCAACTTCTTGCTGTGGTGATATGGGCACTATTCAAAATTATAGTAGCGAACTTGGGTATTCAGAAGAAGAGCAAAAATCTGTACCTGAAGGTTCAAATTTGGGATTAGGGTGTGGTAATCCGACTGCTCTTGCTTCCATAAAAGAGGGTGAAACAATTATAGACTTAGGTTCTGGTGCAGGTTTTGATAGCTTTTTAGCGGCAAATAAAGTTGGAAGTAATGGAAAAGTGATTGGTGTAGATATGACACCCCAGATGATTGATACTGCACGAGAAAATGCGAATAAGGGAAATTATGAGAACGTTGAGTTCAGACTCGGTGAGATTGAAAATCTACCCGTCGCTGACAATGTCGCTGATCTAATTATATCAAACTGCGTAATTAATCTCGCACCTAACAAAGATAGAGTTTTTCAAGAAGCATATCGAGTTTTAAAGCCCGGAGGAAGAATTATGGTCTCAGATATTGTTCTTACAAAAGAACTTCCTGATAATATAAAAAGTTCTATGGAAGCATATGTAGGATGCGTCTCAGGAGCGATCCTAAAAGAAGATTACCTTAAGAAGATAGAGAATGCTGGCTTTGAAAAAGTAGAAATAAAAGAATCTAAAGAGACAGATTTCTCAGGATTAACTATACAAAGCATCAATGTCTCGGCAAAAAAAAGGACAGAGTAAATTGAAGAGTATTTTTTTAAATTTTTTTTTAGTCTTTCAATTTAATATATAAAAAAAATCTATTAATAACAACATATTTTTTTATTTATGATTAATGAATTTTATGAAAAATTAGCTAAGATTGTCGTACATTATTCCCTAGAAGTGGAAAAGGGGCACAGAGTTCTAATAGCAGGAGGATGCACAGCGAAGGAATATTTCCAAGCATTATACGCTGAAATTATCAAAGTAGGAGCTCATCCAATGCTTTTTGTTTCTTTAGAAGGTATTCAAGAAATATTGTACAAATATGCATCTGATGAACAACTACAATATGTTGACAATGTGATTAAACAAACTTATACTGAATTTGATAGGATGATAAATATCCAATCGGATTACAATACTCAAAAATTTTCAACTGTTGATCCAAAAAAAATGGCCACACGTCAAGGCTCACCGGAAGCATTAAAACTATATGAAATTATGCAAGAACGGGAAGCTAAGGGAGAATTTAGATGGAATATATCGCCTTTTCCATGTCAAGCTTTAGCCCAAGAAGCAAAAATGGATCTATTTACTTATACAGAATTCGTTAAAAAAGCTCTATTTTTAGATAAAGAAGATCCTGTTGGAGAATGGAAAAAGTTAAAACAAGATCAAGAAAGATTAGTTAACATCTTAAATAATGCTAAAAAGATTGAAGTATTTGGAGAAGATACTGAACTTTCCTTTTCCATGGAAGGAAGAAATTGGGTAAATTGCTGGGGTGATTGTAATTTACCTGATGGAGAAGTTTATACATCCCCTGAAGAGGATTCTGTTAATGGTACAATTAGATTTACATATCCAGGCATATACTTGGGGAGAGAAGTTAAAAATATATTCCTAGAATTTAAAGATGGAAAAGTAATTAATGCTACTGCCGATGAGGGAGAAGATTTACTTAAAGAAATTCTACAGATTCAAAATGCAGATAAAATCGGAGAATTTGCAATAGGAACTAATTATGGTATTACTCAGTTTACAAAAAACATGTTATTTGATGAAAAAATCGGTGGAACTTTGCATTGTGCACTTGGATTGGCACTTCAAGATGCTGGGGGAAAAAATATGTCGTCTATTCATTGGGATATTCTAAAAGACATGAAATCAACAGGATCAAAAGTCTTAGCTGATGGGAAATTAATTTATGAAGAAGGTAAGTGGAAAATATAAATATACTCTTTTTTTTTAATTTTCATATAAATTTGTATCACAAAAGGGGCAAATTTTAACATCAGAACTGATTTTTTCTCCACAAAATAAGCACTCGATTTTAGTTTTTGCTCTATCTTCTAATTTTCTGGTAGGTGTCTGAGGTTTAACATGGATGGATTCTGATGTTTTATACATTTGTGCCTCATTTAATATATCATAAAGTTTTTCAGTTTTTAACTTATCTTTTGTATACCTTCTGTGATGCGTTTTTAAAGGCAATAAATAATAAAATTCTCCTTTAAATGTCTTAATAATGACGTATACAGTTGATTCTATAATTTGCATCAAGATTTCTTTGATATCTAATATCTTAATTTTAATTATGAATCCCTGTTCGAAAGAATTGAATAATACATAGTTTTCTGTTAAAAACATATGCCCATGCAAACCACTCGATTTAGATATGGCATTCTGGAGAGAGTTGGTATAAATTACTCCTACTGTGTCAAATAGTATTGGTTGATCATTATTGAATTTCAATCGAGTAAGCTGTCTGAAAAGCTCTTCAGTCTTTATTTGTGAACTGTGCAATTGTTTCTTATTAAAATTTCGAGGATGTAAGGAATAAGTATCTCCCGGGGTAGTTTTAAGCTCTAATATTGGTATTGAATGCCTATTTTTGATTGAAAACTCTTGAATGTCCGATAATTTAATTTGAAATAAAATTTTATCTATTTGTGATTCAAATGACAATAATTTTTCTGTCAGAAGAATCTTGCCTCTTGATCTTTTTGAAACTAATGCTCTATATGAAATAATTCCTGAATTGAAATTCCCATTAGATTCATATAGAGTTACCATTTTATCTCCTTAAGAATTTGTAAGATCTATTTTTACGCTTTGTTAAAATAATATTAGATTTCGAGAAATTAAATTTATACATTTATTGTTAAAAGTTTAACTATATCCTAAAAGATTAAAATATAAAAATACTGAAATGTATCTCCAATTTAATGATTTTTTACAGAAGAAACTGGATAAAATGGTAACTTTTACTTTTGTTGTATGCGCAGAATCCTATAAATATGAAGCTGTGAATACCCTAATTAATTTAGTAGAATCGATTATTAAAAAGGGACATCAAATTTTAGGAATTTTTTTCTATGGAAGTGGAGTTTATAACATTAAAAATAGGGAAATAACTTCAGATTCAGTAAGTAATTTAACAAAACGCCTTAGTGAGTTTAGTAATAAATATAAAACTAAACTTGCTGCGTGTAGTACTTGGATTAGTTTTTTCGGTATCCAATCTAATGAATTTGCCGAGGGAGTATGCCAAGAAGGTTTGGGGGGTTTGTCTGACTTAATTTCCCGATCAGACAGAGTTATTTTCTTTGGACCAGGAGGATGAGACAAGATGGTAAATTCAATTGTATTGATTTGCGAAGATTCTCCATTTGGAAAGAATTCCGTAGTAGAATCTATACGAATGGCCACAGGAATTCTCGCAGTTGGAGATATTGATGATTGTAAAGTAATATTACTTAAGGATGCGGTATATTTTCTTAGTAAAAATCTAAATACTGAAGCACTCAATTTTAATTCATTTGATAATATAATGAGATTAATTGAGCTTTCTGATTTAGAAATCTATGTACATGATGAAGCTCTTGAAGTAAGAGGTATTGAAAAGATAGATCTCGTTTCCGATTATAACCTACAAATAGTTAACATGCAAAAAATTGCTCAATTAATATCTGAAGCAGATATGAGTTTTAAGTATTAATAAATTGGTGAAATTGTATGAGTGAGGGTAAAGCTATGGTTTATTTATATGGTTTTAGTACTTTATTGGAAGATAAACTGGAGAACTTAATCAGAATTATTGAAAATCATGTAAAGCAAAAACGCGTACTGACTTTCATTTTTATCCATGATGCAGTTATAGGTACATCTCTAAAAACTAAAGTCTCTAACGCTTTAAAGAAATTGTTGCAGATTCCTATTAGATTTTATGCATTGATTCCAGATCTTATGGCTCGAGGTATTGACATTAATAATTTGAGAGAAGATATCTATGGAATCGAATATGACGACTTAATAGATATATTGGCCTCTACTCCCAAGATTGTGTCTTGGATTTGAATTAAGAATAAAATGATATAAAAAGAAAAAATTATTTTAGACCTCTGGCAAATTTTTGAGCATCTGCCATCGCTTCTTTTATATCTCGAGGTCTCTTACAATCTCCTATAAGTACAATTTCCGGAGCTGCTCCTTCAAATTTTGTCTTTAAAGCTTTACCATGAGCTATTCTTGAACCACAGTATACTAAAGTATCTGCTTCAATGAATTGAACCTCTTGACTCTCATCTTGAAATTTTACGCCTTCTTGTGTAACATCTAACAGTTTAACCTTTGTATAGACTGGGATCTTCTTATCCCTGAGATATCTAAGTAAATACATTCTTCTTCCCGCATTTCCCATAAGTAGCTGACCTACAGCAGTATTCGATCCGATTAGTGCTTTAACATTATATCCTTTTTCTCCAAGAGTAGTTACTGTCTCTAATCCTCCTTTCCAAAAAGCATCCAACCCCCACACTACAATATTCTTTCCCATTGGTTTAGATTTCAAAATTGCTTCATCTTGGGTTAAAATATTATCATAATCTTTAAATTTAACTGGAACAGTCGCATCTGAACCTGCTGCTAAAACCAAAATGTCTGGATTTAAGGATACTACTTCTTCTTTCGTCAAATCTCGATTAAGATTAATTGGGATGTTTAATTTTTTTAATTGTACTTCTAACCAATCGACCATTTGCATGAAACGAGATTTCTTGTATTCTGCGGCAAGAAGTAGCATTAAACCTCCAATTTTATCCGATTTCTCATATATCTCTACATCATGACCTCGAAGTTTAGCAACTCTTGCTGCTTCCATTCCAGCTATCCCTGCGCCTAAAATAACTATCTTTTTGGTTTCAGATGAAGGAATTAACTCCTGATAATCTAATCCACTAAAAGCATCATAAACACATGTTCCACAGCTTTGTAAACATCCCATACATTGCTTAATATCCTCAACTTGTCCATTGAAATATTTATTTGGGGTATCTGGATCACAAATTAGTTGTCGACCTAAATTTATTATATCCGCTTTTCCTTGTTGGATAAACTCATCTGCCACTCTGGGATCATGAATATTTCCAACTCCTATTACAGGAATATTAACCACTTTTTTCACTGCTTCGGGTAAATGTATATAACATCCTTGTTCACAATATAACGGAATAGTTATTCCAAAAGGGCTTCTAAGGATAATTCCTTGAGACACGTCAATGCAATCTACTCCTGCTTTTTCAAGATTTTTTGCAATCTCTACTCCTTGTTCTATCCTGTTGCCGTCATGTACCAGTTCATCAGCAGAAATTCTTACCATAATTGGTGGGATTTCTCCTATTGTTTCCCTCATTTTCTGCACAGTTTCTTTTATAAATTGACATCTCTTCTCAACTGTTCCACCATATTTATCTGTTCTTTTGTTGAAATAAGGAGATAAAAAGGAACATGGGAGCGTTCCATGAGCAGAATGGACCATTACATAATCGAATCCGGATTGAATAATTCTTTTTGCTCCTGCAGCATATAAGTCTTGAATGTCACCTATTTCATCAACTGATAATTCTCTAATCTTAAGATTTTTATTTCTTATTGTATTTCCCCACATTGGCATCATAAAATCGAATGCTGAGGTTGCATGTGCTATATCTATACTTGATGGACCTATATTTGTTGGAGCAAAAAAACCAGACATAGCCCCAAATGTATAACCTATCATTCCCATTTTATTGATTTGCATTCCTATTTTAACATCATATTTGTGGATGATTTCTGTTAGTTTTTTATAAGCCGGAATATTATCATCGCTTCCAATATTTGCACCACCTCCTCCTTTAGCCCATGGGTCCAATTGTGCAGCCTCATATGTCATTATTCCCACTCCTCCGCGAGCCTTTACTTCATACCCCGTAATTGTTCTCTGAGTGGGGCGACCTTCTAAATCACACGAGGTAGTTAACATAGGTGGAAATCCAAACCTATTCTTTACTTCCATATCTCGTATTGTAATGGGATCTGATATTTTTGGCATTTTTAATTTTACACTTTATTTGTTTTAATACAGTTAATAATGAAAAGAAAAATGAACTCTAAAAAAACGTTATTATTTTAAATTCGGAGCAATGGTTTAATTGGAAATAAGAGGTTACCCTTATAAGATTTGAGGTCAATAAACTTTAAGTTAAATCAAGTAGTTTAATTATTAAATTTTAATTTTTTAAGAAAGTGAGAAAAAATGGCAAGAGTAATAGATCCATTAAAAATTAGGAATATGGAAATAAAAAATAGGCTTGGATTTCCTCCTATGATGTCAGGTTCCATCTCGAATGGAATTCCAGGAAAAAATTTTTATAATGTTTTTGAGCCAATTGCAAAGGGTGGTGTTGGATTAATTACAATAGAAGCTACTTCACCAGATCCAATGAATACTCCTATAACTCCATGTTTGGGATTGGACCAAAATATTCCTGCATTTAAAGAATTCACTGATAAAATTCATGAATATGACACTAAAATTGGTGTTCAAATTGCTGCAGGTGGTATTTTAGGTTTAATGTTTATTCCGATAATGAGGGTTTCTTTGCCGGTATCTGCACCTTCGAGCGTAGATCCTGTTGTTGCAAGTGACGCTTTTGAATTAATCAATCCAAATTGGGGTCAAGATTTAGAAAAATTTGGATTCAAAGAAATCCATGCAATGACTAAAGATGAAATTATTCAAACTGAAGATCTATTCGCAGCTGCGGGTAAAAGAGCCATTGATGCAGGTTTTGATTACGTTGAAATTCATTCTGCTCATGGAACATTGTATCATGATTTCCTATCAAAATATTATAATCAAAGAACAGATGAGTATGGTGGTTCATTGGAGAATAAAACCCGATTTATTAGAGAAACAGTCGAAAAAATGAGAGATAAAATTGGTGATCATCCCATTTTCGTACGGATTTCCGCTGATGAACTTCTAGATAATGGATTAAAAATTCAAGATCAGGTAGAAGTAGCTAAAGTTCTAGAAGAAATCGGAGTTGATTGTATTGATGTTAGTCAGGGAATTCAAGTAAGAACCCCCAGAGGGATAAATATTCCTACCTACATTCCGCCTGGTGGTTTTATTCATTACCCCGAAGCCATTAAGAAAGTAGTTAACATCCCTGTAATTGGAGTGGGAAATATAATCGATCCTGCAATGGCAGATCGATTTATTCAAGAAGGGAAAGCGGATATAATTTACATGGGGCGGCAATTGATTGTAGATCCTGAAACACCGAATAAGTTTTTTGGCGGAAAAACTGATGATATTAAACATTGTATAGGATGCCAAGTCTCATGTGGAAGTGTTTGTGTTTTAAATCCGTTTGAAAGACATAATTATAAAGAACTCGTACCCGCTGAGGACCCTAAGAAAGTTCTAGTATTAGGAGCTGGAATTGCTGGAATGGAAGCAGCAAGAGTAGCTAAACTTCGAGGTCATGATGTGGAGATCTATGAGAAATCAGACAAAGTAGGAGGATTAATGCATATATTAGCAGCTGAATACAAGAAAGAAAAGTTCATGAATATCATTAATTATCAGAAAACTCAACTAAAGAAATTAGGTGTTCCAATTCATTTTAACAAAGAATTATCAACTGATGAAATTAAGGCACTAAGTTGTGATGTCCTTGTTTTCGCGGTGGGAACTGAAGCAACTCTCCCTGTTAAGTTCAAAGACCACAAGAATATATTAACCCAAGATGAAGCAATTTTAAAATCCAAACCAATGGGCAAAGATATTGTTGTATGGGGGCTTGATACTTATTGGAGAGGAGGTGCGGAAACAGCTATAACCTTAAGAGAACAAGGTTATAATATTAAAGCCATTGCAGGATCGGAGAAAGTCTTGGCAAATACACTTACACAAGCGAGACTAACAGGTAGGGTTACATGGATTCATCGCTATTTCAGAGATAATAAAATTCCATTGTTTAAAGGCATGAAACTTAACGATTTAACTGATAAATCTGTTATAATAGAAGATTCTGAGGGAAAAGAACATGAAATTGAAGCAGATTCATTAGTTTTTTGTGGAGCTCGAACAACTCCTAGAAAATCCATAGAACAAGGACTTGAAAATGTAGGATTTAAGGTGGAGTTCATAGGGGATTGTAAACAACCAAGAGATATTCAAGCAGCAATACGTGATGCCCAAACTTTAGCCCGTAAAATCTAAATCTTTAACTATCTTTTTTATAAAAAAACTTACCATCTTTTGTGAAATCTTACTAGAATGAGATATCCAAAGTTATAAAAGAATTATAAGAAAAGTGAAAATTAAATGGATACAGAAGAGATATTGAATTTGTGTAAATTAACTAAGGAAGAGATGAAAGAATATCTACGAATAACAAATATAATTAATCCAAAGGAAGATCATAAACGAGCTTATAGAACCATGATGAATCAAACAAGGAGAGAATTGTTAAAATTTATAGGAGTGAACTTTAAAACTTTTGAAGAGATTATGAATAAATTTCAAGAAGGTAAGGAACAAATGAAATATCATTTATCAATGCTAGAACAATTACACTACATCATGGAAACTAAAAGTGGTTGGAAGGCTACTCCAAGAGGAATTGGTTTTTTATATAATGTAGTTTTGAGAGAAGACTAAAACAATTGAAGGTATTGGAGATTTTATATTATACCCTTTTTTTAAATACTTAAATCAAAAAGAAAAAAAAGAAACTAAAAAGAAAATTAATCTAAAGCTTGGTTAATTAAGTCCGTTAAATCGACCATTTTAAGATTGGAACCACTCGCTTCCATTGCATCTGCTAAGTTTCTATAGCAGAAAGGACACATACTTACCAAATATTCTGTACCAGTATCTTCTGCTTCTTGTATTCTACTCTTTGCAATCTCTAAAGCTAGTTCAGAGAAACCTTTTTTAACTCCTCCACCTGCACCACAGCATTTTGCACTCTGCTTAATAGTTTTCATTTCAGTAAGGTTTGCAATCTTATTCAAGATTTCTCTTGGTTCTTCATAAAGTCCCATGTGTCGACCAGTATGACAAGGATCGTGGTATGTTACATTTAATCCTAAATTTTTTAATTCTACATTATTCTCCTTAAAGTATTTATTTAGGAACTCAATGGTATGATATACTGTAATCCCTAAATCTTCCATGAAATCCGCATAATCTTTCTTTAAGGTTCGATAACACCCAGCGCAACTTGTTAATATTGTTTTTATTCCACTTTTTTTGAACATTTCGTAGTTCTTGGTTGCTACTGAATTAAACGCCTTACGATCTCCTGTTCTCATAGCCACACTCCCACAGCACACTTCTTGTTCTCCAAATACTGCAAAATCTATATTTAGTTTCTTAAGAATATTTGCTGTATTTATTGCTACATTTTCTATATCTGGAGTTAAAGCAGCTGTACAACCCACAAAATACAGGACTTCTGATTGTTCAGTACTCGCATCCTTTACTTTGAAATCAAGTTTTTTGAACCACTCAGCTTTAAGCTTGTTGTCTCTTTCATATGGATTTAAAAGCTCTACCATAGCTTTGTTCATTGGTATATGAGCTTCAAGACCACAACCTGCATCTACCAATTCTGCTCTCAGTGCTTCATACAAGGCTACATTATCCATATCATACGCACATGCTTCTGCACACGTGTTACACGTGGGACATTGATAAATCACTTCTGCCATTTCTTTGCTTAAATCTAATTTACCCTGCCACAGAGATCGAATAATTTGCATTTTCCCCCTTGCAAAAAAGGGTTCAAATCCAGAAGTATGGTCTTTAGCAACACACACCCCCCATCTTGGTGGGTTGGCAGTATAATCAGTTTGCTCTCTACAATCCCCGCATGCAATACATTGCAATATATTTGGACCAATCTTTGCCAAATGTTTGTATTTTTCCTTTGGATCAAATTCTGTCATTTTTTACCTAATCCTCCTCTTCTACATAATAATCATTAAATTTCGATTCATAAGTGTGAAGATGGAACTTATTTGGTGAAAGTAAATAATTCGGATCAACTGTCTTCTTCAAATCTCTGAAAAATTGTTCGTATTCAGGTGTGAACGCACCTGCTTCAGTAACTGATTGTGATATCGATTCGCCTAACCAGTAATGGGCACCTCCATACCGTACTTGATGTCTTATCTTTCTGTGCCAATTTTCCATATTTTTTCCTCGTTGTTTCTCTATATTCTTACCTCCCACTCCTCCTAAAACTACATAATTACCATTAGGTAGAAAGTATAGCATAGAGGCAAATATTCCGGGATATATTGCCCCAATACCCATCTCGCTTGCATGCTTCTTGCTGAAATCAATGACCTTATCATATATAGTACCCATATGTGAAATAGGTACTTTATGACAAGTTGCCATAGAAATTTGAGCAGGCATAGGAGAAATTGAGGCTTGGAAGAAATGAAACGTCCCTTCTAAATCATATCCAAATTTAGGTTCATCCTCCAAATCAGATCTTAATAATGAACCAGGTACTCTCTCTGCATCCTTCTCCATTATCTTTGTCAGCTTTTCTAATTTAAGATCCAGGGTGCTTTCTTCATTTGCTTCAATTGTTATGTTCATAAGGGGTCCTTTGCCTTTAATGGTTTGTCCAGTACGCTTTTTAAAATCAGGAGTAGCCATTTGAATCATGATTGCAGGCAACACAGAAAGATCTCTTAATCCTTCATTTATCTCAAAACGGATTTTATGTGATAATTCGAATACTTTATTATAGTCCTCCTTTTCCAATACATACATTCTTGCTTGTTTGTATGGAGGGTCAGGAAATAATCGTAGGAATGCTTTCGTCTTGATCCCCATGGTACCAACATCACCCATGAACAGACCGGTGAAATCAGGCGAAACTCCATATCGACAGAAAGGCTTTGCATATTTATTTGCTGCAGATCCAGTCTTGATTATTGTTCCTGACGGATTTGGCAAAACTACTTCTACACCAAGGCAAATATCAGGAACAAGACCATATTTAGTAGAGCCTCCTCCAGCTGTACTATTCGATAAACCACCACCTATAGTTGCGGCAAATCCACTACCTGGTCCAATCACACCCGTAGTATAACCTGTAGGATGAAGATGTGATATTAATGCACCCCATGTTATCCCACAACCAACTATTACATAATAATCGTCTTTATTGAATTCTATCACTTGGTTCATTCGTGTAAGATCTATAAGAATTCCTTCTTCTGTAACTGAGCCTCCAACCAGGTCAGCACCTCCTCCTCGTGGCACCATTCTAATTCTGTATTTATTTGCAACTTTTACAATTTCAGATACTTCCTCTGTCGTTTCTGGACGAACAATTATATCAGCCCAACGGTCAGGAAACGCTGGATCCACGTTCCTTGAATAAGCTGCCTTCATAAAATCCTTATCAGTTATATAGTCTTCCCCAACAATGCTTTCAATCTCACTATATGCTTCTTTAACTTTCGAAATTTTATTTCACTTCTTTTTGTAAATGATATACTATATGTTATCTTCTTATGTTTAATTTAATTTAATAGTTATTCTTAATGCAAATTTCCTTATCATTATACATTACAAATACTAGATAGGTTCTCGCTTAATTTAGTACTATGAGAATTATAAAATTCTAAATTGAAAAGAAAGAAATTTACAGTTAGTCTGGTTCTACATAATAATCTGCAAACTTTGAATCATATGTATGAAGATGGAACTTGTTGGGAGACAAAAGGTAATTAGGGTCTACAGTCTTCTTTATATCTCTGAAGAATTGTTCATATTCTGGCGTAAATGCCCCTGATTCTGTAACTGCTTGCGAAATTGATTCCCCTAGCCAATAATGTGCCCCACCATATCGTACTTGGGTTCTAACTTTTGAATGCCAGAGTTTCATATTCTTCTCTCGCCATTCATCTGTATTTTCACCTCCAGCTCCTCCTAACACAACCATATTTCCATTGGGTAAGAAGTATTGCGTAGCAACAAATACTCCTGGCATCACTGCACCTGGTACATCATTTGCATGCCTTTTACCCCATTCAACATTCTCATCATGAACAGTTCCTAACGTTGAGATAGGAATTTTGTGACACGTTGCCATAGCAACTCTCCCTGGAACTGGGGAAATTCCTGCTTGAAAGTAATGAAAGCTTCCTTTTAAATCATAATTCCAGTTAGCACCAGGAGTTGCAGGCAACATAATTGTATCTTCTTTCATGATATCTTCAAGTTTTTTAATATACATTTCAAGGATCTCCATCTCCAGTGCTTCTAGTGTGACTGACACCCCTGGCCCCTTAGCGTTAGGGATTTTAAATTCTGCAAAGTAAAATGGTGGAAATGCACTAAGATCACGTAATCCATCAGCAATTTCAAATCTAATTTTTTTAGCTAATTTGAAAACTGTATCATAATCATACTTTTTAAGGAGAAAAACTCGATTGGCTTTATATGGTTGATCACGAAATATTCTTAAAAATGCTTTACACTTTATTCCCAGAGTTCCTACATCCCCCATGAACAAGCCTGTAAAATCAGGGGATACACCATACCTGCAAAAAGGTTTAGCATATTTGTTTGCCGCTGATCCGGTTCTTATAATCGTTCCTTCTGGATTTGGGAGCACAACTTCTACTCCAAGGCAATTATCGGGAACAAGACCGTATTTAGTGGAACCCCCTCCAGCTGTACTATTTGATAAACCTCCACCTATAGTGGCTGAGAACCCGCTTCCGGGACCAACGCACCCCGTTGTGTATCCCTCAGGGTGCAATTGAGAAAGTAAATCTCCCCAAGTAATTCCGACTCCTACTACAATATAATAATCATCTTTGTTGAACTCTTCGAGTTTATTCATTCGCGTCATATCAATTAATAGTCCTTCCTCAGTAACACTCCCTCCTACTAAATCAGCACCACCACCTCTTGGAACCATACGCATTTTATATTTATTAGCGATTTTTACAATTTCAGACACTTCCTCTGTCGTTTCAGGACGCACGATTATATCGGCCCAACGGTCAGGAAACGCGGGATCAACATTTCGTGAATAAGCTGCCCTCATAAAGTCTTTATCAGTAACAAATTCTTCTCCTACGACACTTTCAATCTCACTATATGCTTCTTTCACTTTTGAAATTTTACATCACTTCTTTTTGCAAATGCTAATTGATTCTTTTTAAATGTAGAATTCATTCATAAATGTTGTTATTTAGAACAGAAATAGAGTATGAAAATACATAAATGTTAAATATTAATTTGTAATCCTTTTTCATAATCCAACGTTTTAAGGTGAAAATAATTTGAAATCCAAAATAAAAATAGGTTTAGTTATGATTGGACTAATTTCCTTTATTTCTATCATTAATGTGGTTACCAATGAACGAGGGAGTTATAACACCACTTTAGAAAAAGAAAATGAATTTCAATTAAAGAGGGCTTCTGGTAGATGGGCAGATCCTATCTCAATACCTGTAGGTGATGCTCCATGGGGAACATCCATAGGAGATGCGAATAATGATGGTTATAATGATATTGTAAATACCAACTTTTGGGATCATAATATATCAATACACCTGTGGAATCCTATTTTAGGTGAGTGGTCTCCACAAATAAAAAAACCAGTTGGGACTCGTCCAGCCAGTGCAGTTATAGGGGATGCTAACAATGACGGCTATAATGACATTGTAACTGCTAATCCACTTAGCCATGATCTCTCAATCATATTGTGGAATTCAACTTTAGAGGATTGGGATCCACAAATTAGAATAACTACTGGTGATGTACCTCAATTCGGAGCGATAGAGGATGCTAATAACGACGGATATAATGATCTTGTCACAATCCTTCCTAATACAGATAGGGTAGCAATAATCTTATGGAATCCTAGTGCAAATGATTGGATATTACCAATATATAGAACGATTGGAGATGAGTCTTCATCTGTATTCGTGGGTGATGCTAATAATGATGGGTATAATGATATTGTCACCGCAGATGGGTATCCTGATACTGTCTCATTTCTCTTATTTAATCCTGTTTCTGGGGACTGGGATCCAGTAATTACAAGACCAGTTGGTCTCAGACCTGAAGCAGTATTTATAGAGGATGCCAATAATGACGGGTATAATGATGTTGTAACTGCGAACTCTCATACTGAGGATGTTTCAATATTACTCTGGAATTCTGGTGCTTCTGATTGGGATCCAGAACTTAGATTACCCTTAGGTTCTGATTACCACGATTATAGTTATATTTTCGTGGGGGATGCTAATAATGATGGATATAATGATATTGTGACTGCTAATGAACGAGGTCACGATATCACATTATTGTTATGGAATCCATATAAGAATAATTGGGATGGCTATTGTAGAGTTTATTTAGGAGGTGGCCCTATAGGTATCTTTATAGGAGATGCCAATAATGATGGATATAATGATATTGTAGTAGGAAATGCTGGAGCTGATCGAATTGATATATTGTTATGGGTTCCACCTTCTTTAAGTGTAGATATTGTAGATCAATCTTTTTCAACTATTGAGTTCAACCTTACAATGCATATATACAATGAGATAGGACAAGGAATTGAATCAGCAGCAATTCAGATGTGGTGGAATGGTGTAGATATTTCTACAGATGTTCTTAATCTTAGCAAAGGGTTATACTTTGTTTCCTTAGAACCAATAACAGTGATTCGAGGAGAAGATCCGATCTTGTTAAACATGACTATCTCAGCGGATGGATATAAAGATACATATTTCGAAACAGATATAGCAGTATTTAAGTTGCTAAATGTAGAGATTACTGAGCATTCTTATTCACTCAATCATTTCAATTTTACCTTCTTTATATTTAATGAGGCTGAACAAGGGATTAATTCCGCAATAATTCAAATGTGGTGGAATGGTTCAGATGTTTCTGCAGATGTTATTAATCTTGGTGACGGATTCTATTTTGCTTCCTTAGAAACAATTACAGTTATCCCTGGTGAAGATCCAATATTACTTGACATGATTATCTCAGTTGATGGGTATCAAGATAAACACTTTGAGATATTTATTGCAGTAGATCCCGATACTTTGGTTAAAGATGGCGAAGATCATGATGAAGAATTTCCACTGGCCATAGTTATTATCGTAGTCGCATCGGTTACAGGGGGAATAGGAGTAACTGGAGTCACAATCGCTCTTTTGCGTAAAAGGAGACAAATTAGCAAATAATTGAAATTAAACTTTAAGACAATATTTAAACGGGAAAAAATTAATTAATTTCGAGATATTTAGCGGAAAGATTATGATTATAACTATCTCGAGTTTTCTAATTATGATAATACTATAAAAACTATAAATAAAAAAATATTAGAAATCTAAATTATTGAATATAACCTACAACAGTTTTTAATTTTTCTTCGGCTTCTTTAACTATCCTTTCTATGATGTCTGAAACCTTTTCAATTTTATTAACAATTCCAATACTTTGGCCTAATAGTACACCTCCATTCTCCATATCCCCCTGGTAAGCTGCAAAAGCTGCTTTTGCATCTTTTCTTAATTCCTCAGCAAGTTGTTCCTTAGAAATTTCGGCACGATGATCGGCTAAAGCTTTTTCTTCTTCTATTTTTTCCTCTTTTGATGTTACTAATCCTTTTGATAAGGAATATTTATTTTTCCAGAGTCTAATGGTTCCAAGAACACCCGTCCTAATAATAGTATCTTGAGCTTTTGCAGGTGGTATAACACCTTTATAATTTTCATGAAATTCACTATCTTTTGAAGCGATAAATCGGGAACCCATAGCAATTGCTCCTGCACCTAAAGATAATGCTGCTGCCAATCCTGCTCCCGTTGCATATCCTCCACATGCTATTTTTGGAATATTAGGGTGCTTTTGTTGTACTTGTTGTAATAAAACCAGACTTGCAACTTTTTCATAAGATTGATGGCCTCCACCTTCGAATCCAGTGACAACAAGACCATCACATCCCGATACGACACATTTATCTGCCAACCAAAGAGCTGGAGCAACATGAAAGTGTTTGATCTCTGTTGTTGCCCTCAGTTTTTGAAAATCTTTATTTTCAGGCATTCTTCTTGATGATCCTGCACTAGAAAGTGCATATAAACATTGTTCTCTCAGCTTAGGATTAGCCATAATATGTTTTGCAGCTCCGCTTATTAGCTCATCGCAATTTTCCGTTAATCTTGAAGTTATAATATTAAATCCGAATATCCCATCTGTATGTTCGACAGCATAATCAAGATTTTTCTTTAATGCTGTTAACCTGTCTTTCTCGTAACCATCCATTGAAACCGTTGTATGGGATATCGTACCGATTCCACCTGCTTCTGCAACTGCTATGGCTAATTCCGTGGTCCTAAAAGGTCCCATAGGTGCATTCAAAATTGGATGCTTAACTCCAAACATTTTAGTAATACTTGTTTTAATTGTCAATTTTAATCACCTTTTTACTAAATCAATTCGATTCCTAAAAAAACTTTCTCTTATAATCTTTGGCATACTAAATATCGTTATAAGAGATGATATGAGAACTTATTTGTAAGAAATTAGAAAAAAAAAATTTGTTTATTATTCATCTTTTACCACGTAGTTAGAAAACTTATCTTCATAGGAATGGAGATGGAATTTATTAGGCGAAAGAAGGAAATTTGGGTCAACAGTTTTTTTTAAATCTCTAAAAAATTGTTCAAAATCGTTTGTAAAAGCTCCTGCTTCAGTTATAGACTGTGAAATTGATTCACCAAGCCAGTAGTGCACACCACCATATTTTACCTGATACCTGATTTTTTTATGCCATAAATCCATGGAAAGTTGACGTTTTTCTTCAACATTATCTGCATTAAATCCCCCAACAAATATACAGTTCCCATTCGGCATAAACGCTATGACACCAGCCCAAATAGCCATTGTACCCGATGGATAAGTCTTGTTATGGTCAATATCAAATTGTTGAGCCTTTTTAGACAATTCCGGTAAACCCGACATCGGCACTTTATGACAAGTAGTGCAGGTAACTTTGGGAGGAGCTACTGAAATCATGTTATGAAAATAGTTAAAACTCGATTTTAAGTTATATTGCCACGTATTAGGTCGCTCCAGCGATGGATCGACTTCTTGGAACGAAAATGGTCGAGAAACTTCATCTTTTTTCATTATATCATCCACTTTTTCGATATAAACATCTAATATTCGCTGATCAGTTGCTTCCAAGGATACAGCGCATAGAGGTCCTTTTAATCGTGGTCTTTTAGGGCCTGTTGCCATTCGAGCAGCCATCATCATAGTGATTTCAAGTGGCAAAACACTTAATCCAAGTAATCCATCCCCAACTTCTTTTCGTAACTTGTGAGCCTTTTCAAATACCCTATTGTAATCATTCTTACTAAATACGTACATACGAGATGCTTTATAAGGGGGATCAGGGAAGAGTCTCATGAAAGCTTTTGTTTTGATTCCCATGGTTCCCACGTCACCCATAAAAAGGCCTGTAAAATCTGGAGCGACCCCATATCTACAGAAGGGGGTTGCATATTGATTTGCTGCTGATCCAGTCCTCACAATCTTACCTGAAGGATCAGGAAGTACGACTTCTACTCCTAGACAGACGTCTGGAACTAATCCATATTTGGTAGAACCCCCTCCCGCAGTACTATTTGATAGTCCCCCTCCAATCGTTGCTGAGAATCCGCTCCCCGGCCCAGTAACACCCGAAGTTAATCCCCTTGGGTGTAATTCGGATAATAGAGCGCCCCAGGTTACTCCACATTCAACTACATAATAATAATCATCTTCATTAATCTCTAATATCTTATTCATTCGTGTAAGGTCAATAAGGATTCCTCCTTCAGTCGTAGAACCTCCAACAAGATCAGCACCTCCACCTCGAGGCACCATATGTATTTTGTACTTATTAGCGATTTTTACAATTTCCGAAACTTCTTCCGGAGTCTCAGGTCTTACGATCATATCTGCCCATCGATCAGGAAATGCGGGATCGACATTCCGTGAATACGCCGCCTTCATAAAATCCTTATCTGTAATAAAATCATCCCCGACGACGTTTTCAATCTCCTTATATGCATTTTTAACCTTCGAGATTTTTAACACCCATATTTATATTCAATTATTATGAATTACGTATGGGAAATTTATAAAAGTTATCTTTCTAAATATTACTTTAGAAAAAGAGAATCTGGTTTAATTTTATTTAATTTTTATTATGCTAAAGAGTTTAAATGAATAGAACCTATTTCTCTATTGGCATTCCATTTTCATCATAGCGATTTGGATATTCAATGGCCCAAGTTTGCATTACTTCTTGATGTGGTGCATCATTGTATACCCCTCGATCTTTTAGATATTCAACAAATGGTTCCCCATCTTTATTTGTACTAGCAAAAAGTCCATCTTTAATTCCATCAAAATCGACCCACGGAAAATTTTTTCTTATGCAGAGTTCTTTATCGAATGCGCAATTTGCTTCTACCCATCTCCCGTTGAGGAAAAGTTCCACAAACCCATGAAATATGAAAACATTACTTCCCATTCTCGTTTTTAGATTTTTACTAACCATATGGTTTACAATATCAACGAAATGAAGCCTTGAAGGAATTCCTACCGCTCTAGCTAACGAAGCAAGCAGAATCGCCTTAGGAATACAAAAACCATATCCTTTCTTAAGAGTTAAACTTGATTTCCACTCTTCCTTATTATACGATTTTTGAGAATCTTTAACAGAATATCTGATACCATCGCGAACGAAATAAAATAGTTTAATTGCTTTACCATTATCATCCTCAATCCCTTCTGTTAGTTCTTTGGCTTTTTGTAAAATTGTGGGATGCTTCCAATCCATAAAAAAGGTAGGTTTTAGTGTTTCCTTAAAATTTTTATTTAAATGGGTCATTACATTTGGAAAACTAGGGATTTCTTTAATATTTTCCGATATTATTACATAAGTCAGCAATTAACTAAGAAACTTTTATTAGCATAGTAGGTATTTCTTCTAGTTATATATTTCTCCCAAATTGGTGAATAAAATGTCTAAGGTTAAAAGTGCATATAAAGAACTTGAAGCTGTCGTTGGAGATGAATTTATTTCAGATAAAGATTTCATGAAGGCAGCCTATTCGAGAAATGTCGATCCCGCGTTTCCAGACCGCTGGGCAGATATGATCGTAAGACCTGAAACTACAGAGGAAGTCTCGGAAATTGTAAAAATTGCAAATAAATATAAAATTCACATGGTGCCACGAGGCGGTGGCGCTGATCTTGTAGGTGGTTCAGTAAGTGAAGGAGGTATCTTAATCGACCTTACACGGATGAATCAAATTCATGAAATTAATGTGGATGATTACTACTGTATTGTGGGATGTGGTATTACTTGGGCTTCAATGCTTTCAGAATTACAGAAAAAAGGGATGACAACTGGAATTCTTGGGCCTGGAAGCGGTTATTCCGCTACAATTGGAGGAGGTCTTTCGAACGCTACCGTAGGGTTTAGTTCTACAAAATACGGAGTTGTGCCTGATATTTGTTTGGGCGTAGAAGTGGTACTTCCAGGCCCCGAAGGCACTATAGTGAGAACAGGATCCGCTGCTAACCAATATGCAACGCCTTTCTGTAGGTACGGAGTCGCTCCAGACTTCACAGGGCTTTTTATGGGTGATGTGGGAACAATGGGAATAAAATGTAAAGCATTTCTACGGCTTTTTCCTGATCCTCCATTAAAAACACGAAGATATTATATGGTGTTGAAAGATGATTATAATAAGGTATTTCAGTTAGGTCATAAATTAAGGAAGGAAGTTGGGGATGGTTTGAATGATTTAATGGTTACGCCACTCATATTACCTACGTTGTTATATGCTCAAGCTAAAAATAAACCTAAGAAAATGCCTAAAATCATTGGACCAATCTTTTCTGTAACCCTTGAAGCAACTGATCAACGGATAATGGATGTGTACCTTGAAAAAGTTGATGAGATTATGACGAAAGATGATGTCTCTCGCCCATTTGAATGGCAAGAAATTGATTTAGACATGGTATTATCAAAGGATTGGAAGTTCACATTGAAAGAAGAGTTTAACTTTTTTCAGAAATATATTTCAACCGCACCACCTAAAGTCTCGTGTACGACATGCCACAAGGTTGCAATTTCAAGACTAGATGAGAGCGTTAAAAAAGGTGTACAATTCAATATAAATTTTAGTAAAGAATTTCCACCAAAAAATCCACCATACCCTGTATTTGCCTCATTCTTAATGTTTTTGCCTAATGGAAATTGTGTTATTGTTGGTGGCCTCGGAGGTGATAATACAGATGAAAACCGTGAAGCTACAATGAATATATGGCACAAGAAAATACGACATCAAGTTCGATACGGAGGTGCTCATTATTGGCTCGGAGAATCAATAAGTCAATCTATTGTTGAAGCAGGAGGCTACACTCCTGAATTTATGCAATTCTTTAAGGATATGAAGAAAGCAGTTGACCCGAATTATTTATTGTCGCCGAATAAATTCCACATGTATTCTTATGATCATGATTATACAGAGCATCTCGTCGAAGATTAGTATTAAACATTCTTTTTAATTCTTCTTTTTCATATTAATTTTTCAAAGTTGGAAATTTAATAATAGGATTAAAACTTAGTATGGAAAAATCAAAACCTAATATTATTATCATGTTGACTGATCAGCAAAGGTATGATACTTGTGGTTGTTATGGTCAAGAATTGAATGTCACCCCCAACCTTGATAGGCTAGCCAAGGATGGGATCCTATTTGAATATGCTTTTACTAATCAACCAGTTTGCGGTCCAGCAAGATCCATACTTCAATCAGGAAAATATCCTACTGAAACGGGATGTTATCGAAATGCAATTGGACTCCTAATAACAAACCAAAACATAGCAGATCATCTTTCGAAAATGGGTTATGAAGTGGCTTATATTGGGAAATGGCATCTTGCAAGTACCCTGGGAAGATCTCGAGACTACAAATTAGAGAAAAGGGACTACAGAACGAAACCTATTCCTCTTGAACTCAGAGGGGGTTATAAAGATTATTGGCTCGCATCTGATGTTCTCGAGCATACATCACATGCTTATGACGGATACCTTTTTGATGGAGAAGGTAACAAAAGGGATTTCACTGGTTATAGAGTTGATCGCCAAACAGATTTTATTCTTGAATATTTAGAATCACGCAAGAATCAAAAACCATTATTCTTATTTATCTCGTTTTTAGAACCACATCATCAAAATGATCATAACGCAATAGAAGGGCCAATAGGAAGTAAGGAAAAATTTAAAAACTACAAAATCCCTGGTGATTTACAGGATACTAAAGGAGATTGGGATGATTTCTTCCCGGAATACTTAGGATGCTGCCACTCGATTGATATGAATCTAGGGAGGATTATTGAAAAACTTAAGAAACTGAATAAGTATGAAGATTCATTGATCGTCTTTACAAGTGATCACAGATGTCATTTTAAAACACGTACATGGGAATATAAACGCTCTTGCCATGATGCATCAATCCGTATTCCATTAATAATTAAAGGGACAGGTTTTACAGGCGGCAGGGTAATAAATGAATTAGTAAGTTTAATAGATTTACCTCCAACAATATTAAAAGCAGCAGGAACAAACATTCCTAACTTCA
Source organism: Candidatus Thorarchaeota archaeon (assembly GCA_048882645.1). Lineage (GTDB taxonomy): Archaea > Asgardarchaeota > Lokiarchaeia > Sigyniarchaeales > SOKP01 > Loki-b32. Next base: position 1,557 of record JBHLRJ010000020.1, on the reverse strand, counting down.
TGAAAGGTAACACATTACAAACATTATTAGATAGTAGTCATAATATAAAAAAATGGCCTCAAGAAGTTTTTATTCAGATCAGTGAAAGTCAAGTTGGTAGAGCAATTCGTACAAAAAAATGGAAGTATTCTGTTGTTGCACCTAATCGTGATGGTTTCTTATATGCGAAAAGCGACCGATACGAGGAGGAATACTTATACGATCTTGAAAATGATGTATATGAGAGACAGAACGTCATAAAAGATCCTGCACTTAAAGACATAAGAAGGGAGTTAGCTGAAATTTTGAAAAGAAAAATGAGAGAAGTGGGAGAAGAAATTCCACTTATCTTACCAAAAGGAGATTAATTCTCCATTAGACTTGTTATTCCCAGAAGAATGCTTTGGACTCCAATTCTGGTTTTAATGAGAACTTCTTTTCAATATATTTTCTATTCTCCTTCGATAAATCAGATTTAGAAACCCACCATTTTGATTTTTCTAAATCCTGTTTCTTCGGGATCCACTCTCTCCACTCTTCGGGAAGCCATTGCTGTTCGTAAAATAACATCAAATTTGTTAATTCTTTTATCATTTCCTCATCTTCAATCCATTTACACATAGGATCATGAATCATCGCTTTATAAACGAGTTCAATATCATTTCCCAGAGCTGCTTCGACTGTTAATCTTTGTTGTTCACAGTGAGGAATTAATAAATCTGCGATATGGTTGGGTATATTAATACCATCTATTGGAGTTATTATTTTATTATTAAAAAACGCGGGAATTTCAATGATATATTCTTTTGGGAGTTGGTGGATAATTTTATTCCCATTAAAATTATTAGGAATATTGACAACATGTGTCGACTTATCATTGTTGAGATAACTAAGTGTCATATCCATAGCTCTCTCTAAACTTGACCCTCTAATTTTAAAAATTTCCTTAGAATCAATAATTTCATTTATTCTTCGATAGGCGCTTTTACGCATATTATCGATACCAACTATATTTCTTAAACGAGGGAATTTCCAATAGGAAGTCTGAATTTCATAATTAAAACAGAAAATACAGGTTGTTGAGTTTAGGTTGGGTTGGGTATAGTTATTATTTAAAGATATATAAACAGAATCTACCGGCAAGTTTTGAATTAGGCCTTGCAGTGCGGGACTGGCCCACCTAAACATACCATTAAACCCGAATTTTCCCGATGACTAAAACAAAAAATTATATTGTGAACAGCTATTGTAGTAAGTGCTCATATTCTTGGAAATCATACTATTGCCTTCATTTTTTTTAACCTTAAATCCTTATTAATTCATGACTAGCTACAGAAAATCGCTTATTTTTATTGGAATTTCTTTGATACTGTTTTTTCTGACTCGTCTTGCACTGGTCATTCTTTATCATTCCCAGTTTGCTAATCTGGCAGGAACAGACCTGATTATGGGGTTTATCGAAGGTATTCGATTTGACCTAGCCTCCACGATTGTATTTCTCAGCATCCCCCTATTATTGATGAACCTCCCCGGTAAGTTTATTCAGAACAGGATCGTTCAATCCTTGTTTTCCTGGAT
>JBHLRJ010000019.1:0-40187 GCA_048882645.1 Candidatus Thorarchaeota archaeon | reverse complement strand
TTTGTTTTTTTCTTCGTTTTTGAGTCGATAAGAAGTTCTTCTGTGTTTTTTTCTAAGTTCTTTGATTTTGTTTTTTTTTCTGTTGATTCGACAAAAGGTCTCTTTCTAATTTTAATTGCGTGAATTGTAATTTGATCTTTAAAAATCTCAATTAATCTGTTTTGTACTTCCTCCTTTTTACCTAAGGGAATAAAAAATTGGAGATCAACCCGATTTGAGAGACCTTCTTCGAACTGTCTTTCAGCCCAATTATATTCTTCAATATTTTGTACTGCTTCGTACATTGCCGCGAACAATGGCATATGCTCGTCTCTAAGCCGTTCCAATTCTTTCTCATACTTGATTAAGTTACTATTTATAAAATTAATCTCATTTAATATTCTCGTAAAATTTATACCTTCAGATGTTAAGTATTTTTTTAAAATCGGAACTTCTTCTGCGTGTATTACTCGAACCTTTTCTTTTAAATCTTCTTCTCTTTCTTTAGGATAAATAGAATAAAAAACAATTCTATCATCCGAAATGCTTTTTGTTTCATAAAAATTTGGGAAATTAGAAAAGTCAAAAAGATTTTCTAGATTAGCTAGGTTTTTTGAAAACGTAGTGAAGGCTTTAAACGATAAAATTTTAAAATTACTAAAGCTATTTCGATTTAAATTAGTCTTTTCAAGAAATCTATAACTTTCTTCTATAGTTTTGATCTTTTCTAATTCAAGCTTAACCTTTATAATATAACTTTCTAATTCAGCTACTCGATTGCTATAGAAACTAATTTCTTCTAAAAGGTAATTAATTAGCTCAGAAATATCTTTTACTTCAAATATTTTTCTTTCTTTTTTATCAATGTTTAATTTTTGAAAATCATAGTTAGTAATTTTTAATTTTTTAAATAATTCTTCCAGAGCAGTTCTTAGTTTCTTGATATTTTCGACATTCTCACCCTCTTCTTTACCTAAACTTTTCTCTGGTTCTAATTTAGGTTTTAAATGAATTTTTTTTATTGTAGATAATTCATGCAATAGAAGGCTACTATATTTTTTATTTAGGCTAATATCAAAAAAACACATCATGGTTTTGGTTGTCATTTAGATCACGCATTCGTTAATTTTTTTTTATAAATAAGATCTTTTGTATTTTTTAATCTTACAAAATTTTCTCGATCAATTTCTTCCAGAATATCTTTAATCTTTTTAATTTCTAAACTAAGCTCAGGAATAATTATGTTATTTAATCCGTTTATTCTTCTAGTTATTTTTCTAAAACTAAATGAATGTTTTAACATAATATCTTCAATTTCTGCCAATTGTATAGTTCTTTCAAAAAATTTTATTAACAGGATTATCAAATCATCAAGATAATGACTTGTATTTTCAAAAGAGTAAGCAGGGAGTATTTCTTCTCTTATTAGTTCATAGTCTATAGAAGGTATTAGATTCCCTATCTGTTTGATATACTTTACATTTATAAAAGGCTTAAATTGAATTTTACTCAAACTGCTAATTAGTATTAAATTGTTCTTTCCCATTTCTTTATATGTTTGATTTAATTTGACCATAATTTCTATAAATATTTTAATAAATTCTTTACGTTGTCTTTTATAGTCATCCCATAGGTTCTTAATTGCAAATATTAATTGCTCTTGCTTGAATTCTAAGAAACTTACACCTTTGGTGGCAAAACTTAACCTTTTTTTCAGATTCAGTAAATTGGTTTTTGTGGGTTTGAATTCTTTAAAACTAATAGTATCATTACACCTGTTCTTTGTGATATTTATTAATAAATTCCTGATGCACTCTAAATAATTGATTTTTTGGTAGATAAGATAAAGCTTTCCATGCAATCTCCAAAGTGGTATTAAAATCTCGATCCTCATCTATATCTTGATTTAAAAATTCATTTTCAAACATGTCTCCAAATTTTAGAGTAGCCCTCTGATTTGGATTCAAACCATCTTCTCCTACAATTGATATAAGATCTCTAACTTCAAGGGCACTAGAATAAGACGCTAACAATTGAGAACTCACATCTGCATGGTCTTCTCTTGTAGTATCTTTTCCAATCGCATCCTTCATAAGCCGAGATATGGAAGCTAATACCTCAAATGGTGGGTATATCCCTTTTTTAAATAAATTTCTATTAAGAACTAATTGTCCCTCAGTGATATAGCCTGTTGTGTCTGGAATGGGTTGAGAAATATCATCATTAGGCATAGTTAAAATTGGTATCTGTGTGATGGTACCTTTTTTACCTTTAATCTTACCTGTTCTCTCATAAATAGAGGCAAAATCCGTATATAAATAACCAGGATATCCTTTTCTACTTGGAATTTCTTCTTTGGCTGAACTAAGTTCTCTTAAAGCTTCAGCATAGTTTGTCATATCTATTAAAATAACAAGAACATGCATATCTTTATCAAAAGCAAAATATTCTGCCGTAGTTAAAGCGACACGTGGAATTATTAACCGTTCCATTATTGGATCATCAGCAAAGTTTATAAATGAAATGATATTTTGAATATTTCCACTCTCTTTAAATCTATTTAAAAAATAAATCGCTTCGTCTTGAATAACACCTATACCACAAAATATTATTAGAAATGGTTCTTCTGTTAATACTTTAGCTTGAGTTACAATTTGAGCAGCTAATAAATTGTGTGGAATTCCTTGTCCACTAAATATAGGAAGCTTTTGTCCCCTTATTAGTGTGAAGAGTCCATCTATTACGGAAATACCTGTTTGTATAACTTCAGAGGGGTATTCCCTTGCAAATGGATTAATGGGCAAACCATTAATATCTCGTTCTACTTCTGTTATAAGTTCAGAATTTAGAACCTTTTTAGTATTGATATCAATTGGTTTTCCAGTTGAGTTAAATGTTCTACCAACCATATCATTTGAGATTTTCACTTTAAAAGAATCTTCAGTAAAGAGAATTTTAGAATTTTCTGATGATAACCCAGTTGTATCTTCAAATGATTCGATTATAATAATATCTTCAGTAATGTTAATAACTTGACCAGTACGCTCCGTCCCATCTTCTGTATAAATTTTAACAATTTCTCCATACTGGACATCGTGTTCATTTGTTAAAAATATTAATGGGCCAATAATTTGCTTAATTTTGCCATATATTACACTCATTTCTCTCTAAAAACACCATATGATAATTTTGATGATTCTATTTCACTTAACATTTTTTTCTTTATGTCTTCAATTTGAGAAAATTTATCATTAGGAATTGAATAACTAATTCTTAAAATATCATCAATAATCTTAAATTTCTTAATATCTTCAATTATATATCCAGATTTTAATAATTCTTGTCCCTCTTTGAATAATAATAGAATTATTTTAATTTGCCCTATTAATTTCGTAGGATTAGTGAAATTATCAATATTATCAAAAGCATTTTGAATTAGAAAACTATTTCGTATCAATTTTGCGATGAAAAGGATTAGTTGTTGATCTTCGGGTAAATTTTCTTCACCAATTAGTTGTGTTATATTTTTCAAATCATTTTCTTGGGATAAAATATTATTAATAATTGTTCGACATTCGTACCAATCGAGATCTATTTCTGACCAAAAGATATCTCGTTCATACCACCAGTTAGAAATATAATCAGGATAATTTGAATAAGAACTAAGCCAGTTAATTGCAGGGTAATGTTTAGAATAAGCGAGACTAGCATCTAAAGCCCAAAAAGCCTGTACAAAACGTTTTGTTGTCGCTGTAACAGGTTCACTAAAATCTCCACCTGGAGGAGATACCGATCCTATAATTGTTAAAGATCCAAATCTATCTTTATCTGAAGTGTCTTCCCCTAATAAATTTACTACTCCTGCCCTTTCATAGAAACTTGAAATTTTTGACGGTAGATAGGCAGGATATCCTTCCTCAGCGGGCATTTCTTCTAATAATCCTGAAATCTCTCGTAATGATTCTGCCCACCTTGAAGTACTATCTGCCAGAACTGCAACATCATATCCCATATCACGATAATATTCCCCAATAGTGATCCCCGAGAAGATGCTGGCTTCACGAGCAGATACTGGCATATTGGATGTATTTGCAATAAGAACAATACGTTCTAGCAAAGGTCGCCCGCTTTTTGGATCAGTTAGTTCAGTAAATTGTTTTAAAACATCTGCGATTTCATTCCCGCGTTCACCACACCCTACAAAAATAATAATATCTGCATTACACCATTTAGCTAGGGATTGTTGGATTACTGTTTTTCCTGTTCCAAAACCTCCTGGAACACCAACTGTCCCACCCTTTGCCACGGGAAATAGTAGATCTATAACACGTATCCCGGTAATTAATGGTCTAGTAGGTGGTTCACGCTTCTTATAAGGTCTACTTTTTGTAATTGGCCATTTCTGTATCATAGAAAAACCTTTTTCACCATTATGTGACTTTACTCGATATATCTCTTCAGTAATTGTGTATTCTCCCTCTTTTGCTATAAAACTTAAATTTCCATTAATACCGATTGGCACCATTATTTTATGTTCAATTGATTGAGTTTCTTGCACAGTTCCGATTATATCTCCGCTTGATATTTTGATATTTTTTTGTTTTGCTGGTAGAAAATGCCACTTTTTAGTTCGGGATAATGAAGGTAATTCAAAACCCCTCTCTATAAATCCCTTATTCGTATTTTTAAAAGTGGTATCTAAGGGTCTTTGAATCCCATCGAATATGTTTCCTAACAATCCGGGACCAAGTTCCATTGATAGCGGCTCATTTAAATTAATAATTTTATCTCCTAGCTTTAAATTATGAGTATTCTCAAAACATTGAGCTGTTACATGGTCTGAATAAATTTGAATAACTTCTCCTAAAATATTATGTTCAGATTCTCTTATCAAATCATGAATTCGGACTTGCTTTTCAAATCCCTTAATTTCAATTAATGTTCCATTTATCGATGATATATAACCTGAATTATTTTTCTCATCCAGGGCTTCTTTCGCTGTTTCAATCATATTTTTTTAAATACTCCTTCAAAGCTAATTTTTGATCTTGTATATACCTTTCATAATTTTGTATAATCTCTTCAATTTCAGAATATACATCTGAAAAGATTTTTGAAAATTGCATTTCAATATCAGATTTCTTCTTATTTATTAAATTCGCTAGTGAAAAATCATATGATATGTAGGTTTTTGTTTGTGAAATTATAAACCCACCAATTAATTCTTCTTTTTCTGTATTCAGAATTACTTGATTTTTAAAAATATCTTGAATATGATCAAAATTTTTTAAAAAATATTCATAATCTCTAGAATTTAATGAAATGATGACTTCGGGAGGCTTATCTACTAAAGGTCTAGTTTCTCTGATGATGCTTTTTAAAAATTCTATATAATTTAAATAATTATTGTTAATTCGTTCTATTAGCAATTGTTTTAAGTCAGTTATTAATTCTGAAATTAAATTATTTTTTAAATTCAATATCTCTTCCTTTATTTTTAAGAGAGTTGAAGATAAGGAGCTATTTAATTGTTTATTATATGTTTCAAGAAAATTAGCCTTAATTTTTGATGCATTGTCAGCAATTCTATCTCTATACCGTTTTTTAATTTCAGCAGTTTGAAAGATAGTTTGTTGATTTATATCATTAATTTCTTTCTTGGCTCTCTCAATAAGATGTAAACCTAATTTTCCAAAACGTTCTTTTAATGATTTTAATTCTGATATATTATTCACCTTCTTAAGTTATAATTTCTTCGATTGATTCATAAATTTTATTGAAGAAAATATCCCGATTCTCAATATCTACTTGAAATATATTAGGTAATACATAAACGAATGGATTAATATTGTTTATCTTAAAATCTAACACCATATCCATAATTTCACTAGGCAGGTCCATAAATATGATTATCATTCCAATTGAAGGATCCTTAGTCAATGATTCAAAGATGGCTAAAAATTCTTCATTATTTTCAATTATAGTACCATCGATCCCTAAAAGACCAATTAATAGGACAAAATCTTCATCACCCAACACATGAATTTTCTGATCAGGCATTAAAAATCAAATCTTAGATCTTTTATTAGTAATTTAATTAAATTGTCTTTATTTTCTTGATATTTTTTTTTCATTTGTTTTTTTAAATCATTTATTTTTTTATTGATGGTTTGATCTTCCTTTGCTAAGTTTTCTGTAAGAGATTTTAAGGCAAAATTAACGGTATCATGATAATGTTTAACTTTTTTTTCCAGTAGATCTTCTTGTCCAGTTCTGATCATCTGCAGATTGTCCAAATTTTCTTTCTTTCCTTTTTCTATTAAATCTTTATATACTTTCTCTACTTCTTCTACCCATTTAAAAACATCTATAGACATACCTTTTTTAACCTCATAATGCTATTTATTTAACAATTTTAGTTTGCGATATTTTTCATGGAGGATATTAACAACCATAGGAATTATTTTAAATTGAATTTCTTCCTCTTTTCTAATTAATACCTCGATTATCCTGAAAATTGTAATCAAATCGATATCATCAATTTTTACTTTAAAATGTTTAAAATAGTAATTAAGATATAATTGTTCGATGGATCGAATTAAGTGTTTTTGATCGATATAAACATTTTTATAATATTGCTTAACTTCTCTAACGTTTGCAATATATTCTATAATTAATGTAATAAAAACATCGACGTCATCAAGATTTAGTAAATAATCAATTTTTCCCCTGTCTAGAAACAAATAGGAATTTATAAGAAATTGAGATAATAACTCTCTTTCAATATTATTTTTTATCCCTCTATAAATAACGTTTATATTGTAAAGTTCTGTTTTGTATTTTACGAATAAAGTAATAATCTTTTTTTCTTTTGGGTTCAAACTTTTCAACTGTGACTGCAAATTTTCATAGTAGAATTGATCTAAAAACGCTTCTAAAACGAAAATCTCGTTATAATTTTTAAAATAAGAAATTCCTTCTCTTATGGGTATGTAATATTTAGTTTTTTTCATAAATAACTGAATCTCCTCTAAAGAGGAAATTTTAAGCAGATCTTCTATAAACTCTGTATTTTCTAAATACTCTTCAACTAAAAAATTAACTTTTCGTTTCTTTTCTTCAAGATCTAATCCTAAAACTGAACTAATTATTATGTTTTTAATATTTATGAGTTCAAATTTTAAAAGAAAATTTCTTAAAAAGGATCTCATGTTTGGTGGTGAATAAAGCATGATTTTTCCAATCAGCTTAATATAATTATGATAGAGTGCTAATTCTATTTTTCCAATAGTAAATTCTTTAATTTTTAAGTTTGGGTAAAAGATTTTTATAGATTCTATAAATTCATTGATATTACTGATTTTTTTTATATCTACAAGTGTAGTATTATCAATAATCAATTTCCTTAAAAATGCAATCTTTATAAAAGTGTAAGCGTAAGAGGGTACGATTGTGCTCGTAAATTAATCACCATAAGCCAAAAAATCTTAAAAATTTTAATTTATAAAAATAATTTTTATGCAGGTACAGAGGGTATCTTTGTCCATAAAAGTATGGCAATAATTAATCCATATATTGCTAAAGCTTCACACAAAGCAACTATTAGAAATGCCTTAAAAAAAGTTTCTTCCCGCTCTGAGAGAGAGGAGATTGCCGCAGTACCAACAGTTTTTATTGCAATCGCACTCCCTAATACCGCCGCTGCAACAGCGATTGCTGCAGCTATCCCGAGGGCTCCTGCAGTTCCAGTGTTGTAATAATCAAATTGATCTGCAGTTGTTTGAGCAGCAACAAACCTTGTAATTCCGCCGACTGACATAAACACTATAAAAATTAATACAATTTGGAAGATCCCTAATAATAGGCAAAATTTTTTTTTCCCATTCATATTCGTCTCATCCCAATAACTTATTTTAACATAATAAAATTAAATCACCCGTATAAATTTAATCATTATATTTTTAACAGAGTTTTAGTAGTTAGTAGAATAAATTTTTAAATTAATTCCTTTTAGCTGATAAAATCTTCCAAATTTAAATTTTTCAATTAGAAATGACAAAATCTTAAAATTTTTAATTATTTATTTTAAATATTTAATTAAAAATTTAGTCAATTTTGGATCGTTCTACAGATGATTTTTCAGGGATTGTTTAATATTTTAGATTTATACCTTAACAATATTGAGTTATTCTACAACAAATTAAATATGTTTATTAAGGAGAAGCTTATAAATTCGTTTGGAGATAATTCTATAGATAAAAATAACTTAAGTATGGTTCTTAATGATATGTGTCTATTTCTCAAAACATATTTTGTAGAACTAGGTTTCGATCAGACAAAAATTGAGAACAAATTTTTGGATCCATTCTTAGAGATTAGAGACGAAGATAAAGAAAGGATCTCATTAATAATAGACCTCTATGAAAGAAAACTCGATCCTGTGGTAAATGAAATTTTCCTTCTAACAATCATTGAATATCTTGCAGATCTTAAAGTTGCACCTCTTATGGCAAAGTTCACGGATGAAGGTTTGCTACCAATCGAATTTATTATGGAATTGAGGAACCTGAAAACATCTTTAGAACATTTTCCTGAGAAAATGGAACATTTAAGAAAGTATATTCAAATTCATGAAAGAATTACAAATACTCTACATGATAAAAAAGAAAATATTGAAAATTTAGAATCTCTTGAAGAACCTCATTACAAGCTTCAATTAATTTATTTAATTTATAGAATCATTGATTTCCTTTACCTACAGAAACTGTTTGATTTTACTCAAATTAAATCATATATTACTAACAATGTTAATGAATGGCTAATAGATGTTCCATTAGTGTCATTACGTAATCCTGATATTTATTTTTGTGGAATCTACCTAGCTAAACATCTAAATGTAAAACTGGATAAAGAAAATGTAAAGAATTTCTTACAAGATTTATATGAAGAAGCCATTGACAGGTATGAGGCACCTCTTATAGAAGCAACCGATGGAGCTTATTATTATTTTAAGTCAACTGAATTGATGAACTTGAGGTTACCAAATGAACAAATTCGTGAAGTGATAAAAGCAGATCCAAAATATTTTGAACCCGAATTTTTAGAAAGCCTAGAAACATCTCAGCTAGCCGTTTTATTAAAACTTTACACTTATTTAGGTATTAGTGGTATAGATAATGAGATTAAAGCAATTACTGAGGAAATTGAAAAAAGAATTACTCCTAATGGGATAAGGCAGTACCGAGAAGGTTTTATCTCGTCAGAAGCTACTTATTATGTGATTTTTATTCATTATATGAATTCTACTCTTGAAAATTTAAATGATTACAATCTTCTAGAAAATATAATACCAAGAATTTATAGAAATTTAGAACTGCTTGACTTTTCAAAAGATACCAATTATGACTTGATAAGTGAACTCTTTTATTCACTTGAGACCTTAAAATTGTTCAACTGTATAGAAAATAAGCAGATGCTTTTACATCTTGCCAGATATTTATTCCCAGAGCAAGTAATTAACAAAATTTTGAAGAGCGAAGAGATTATTAGAGTAAATAAACGATTTAGGCATTTAAAAGTAAATAAAATTACTGGAGACACTATTTATTAATTCAATAAGAAGTTCAGAATAAAATTAAGTTATTAGTTAGAGACTTTTGTCAATTGATTAAAATTTAAATATAGGATTATTGATAGAGTAAAATTCTTATTTGATCAGCAATATCATGGATTCTATCACAAAGTTGTTCCATTAAGACGATACTATCTCTTATTCTAAGAAGTTTTCTCATATCTAGTGAATCATTGGAATAAAGATATTCCAAAAATTGGCGATATATTGAATCAACTTCATTTTCAATCTCATGGATAGCAGTAGTATTTTTAAATACTAAATCTGGATTATCTCTCATGTTTTTTATCGTAGATTTTAAGACATCAGCCATGTTAATTGTCTTATTGATCAATTTTTCGTATCTCTTCAATATTTCCTCATCCCTTCTCTTATCTAGCTTTATTTGTGGAAGCATATCTACGAATTCAAGAGGGTAATTAATAACATTATCCATTCGAAGAATCAATGCCACGAAATTACCTAAACCTTGAGCTCCAGCTTCAGAATAGTTTTGGATTAATTGTATTTTTATGTTGTCTCCATCCTCTTCCTGGAGTACCATCTTGCTTTTTTTTTTGTCTAGGGTATCTTTGTTAGCCTCATAATCTTTAGCCCATGTAGAGTAATATACTCCCATATCTGATATAACAGAATAAATGATCCTAGAGTGCTCAATTAACATTGAAACGATTTCTTCTTTAATCTTGTTCATAAGAGTTCCAATTTATTATTTTTTTACTGATATTAATATTAATAATTAGGCTATTAAAAATTTGGTATTTGTAGAATATAAGTACGATAGAGAGTATATCAGATTTAAGAACATATTTCTAGTTAGTTTTTCAAGGATAATTGCTTTTTAAATCTAAAGAACTAAAAAAATGGGAAATAAAAACTGGAAATAGACTGTGTTTAAATATGGAGTATAAAGATTTAATTATTGAAAGACGAGATGAACATATCGCTATAGTTACTTTAAATCGTCCCGAACATTTAAATACCCTTACCACTAATTTAATGACAGAAATTGAGCGGGTGACAGAGGATTTTCAAAAAGATACCGAAACTCGTGTCGTGATATTTACGGGAGCAGGGAAGCATTTTAGTGGTGGAAGAGATCTAACTGAACAAGAAAGTCCCACAACAGTACTCGGAAGGCAACGAGTAGCTCAAAACGGTCCCAGAATGGTTCGGAAACTATATATGATGGATCAAATAACGATTGCGGCTATTAATGGAGGTGCATTTGGGGGAGGATGTTGTATTGTTTCAGCTCTTGATTTTCGTATTGGGGCAGATAATTGTATGGCAGGATTTCCAGAAAGTCGTTTAGGGATGAGTTTAAGTTGGACTGTACTACCTATAATTGTACATCTTATTGGTCCTACTTTTGCTAAAGAAATGGCAATCTTAGGCAGAAATAATGATGCTCCGACGCTTTTGAAATGGGGATTTTTAAGTGAGGTTATACCAAAAGAGAAATTATTAACACGAGCACTTGAAATCGCTAAAAATTATGCTGCGATGCCTCCCATTTCTGCCCAAATGATTAAAAAAACGATTAACCACATTACCGGGGCTTTAGATCAAGCAATCATGCATATGGATATGGATCAACTAATGTTAACTCTTCAAACCGACGATTTGAAAGAAGGAGTTGCTGCGTTTTTTGGAAAGCGTAAGGGAAAATTTAAAGGAAATTAAGCTTGTACACTCAGGTTTAATCACTTGTTAAATTTTTTATTTTATTTTTAAGATTTTTATAATGGTTAATAGAAGAAGTTATTTTAAGAATTTTTTAGCAAAATAAAGAATAAAAAATCAAAATAATTATAATTATTAAAAGTGTTCTAATATTTATTTGAATATTTTAGATTTTAAACATCAAAGTTATGAATTTACACGTTCTAAGGGTTGTTTTTGTTATGAAATTTAAAGAAAGACTAAAAAATTGGCAGCAATATTCTGAAATGTCTGATTTGGGCATAATTGCACGACGCAAGTTTTTTAATAATTGTTTTGATGGTGCCTTGACATGTGCTGGAATTGTGAGTGGGATATTTATTATTTTTCTTGGTCATCCAAATAAGTTTACTCCTCAAAATGTTATAGTTACTGGTTTCGCTACGGCATTAGCTATTGGTATAAGTGGCCTATGGGGTGCTTTCCTCTCTGAAGAAGCTGAAAGACGGAAAAAAGTGTTAGATATGAAAAAAGACATGGCGATGTTAGAAGATATTAAAGATATAATAGAATATCAAGAAAAAGAAAGAAAGGAAAAACAAAAGAAAGAAAAAACAGTTCTCGAAAGAGCTGAGAAATTTGCTACTATTGTTGCTTCGTTAGTTGATGGAGGAGCGCCAGTATTGGGATCATCTTTGCCTTTAATTCCCTTCTTTTTTGGTATTTACTTATCACCTCTACATTTTATATTTTCGTATCTGATACTTGTTGCTTTGTTGGTATATTTGGGTATTTATTTGGGTACGATATCGGGTGGAGGTCGTCTTAGGTACGCATTACATTTAGTATTAGCCGGAATTGTTACTTTAGTCGTTAGCTTATTGCTTGGAGAAATTACTTAGGTATTTGGGTTGAATGGTTCAACTTTAAAAATTATTAATTATTAAACAATATGACATACCATACGGAGCAAAAATTAAAGAAATAATGCTTAAGCAACTTAAAATTTATAATCAAATTACCCATTTTTCCTTAATAGCAAGAAGATATTTTGTTAATAATTTTTACGATGGTATGTTAACGATACTGGGAATTTTACTTGGGTTTTTTGTTCTAATCTTAAGAAACGAAAGCATTTCTGCTGTAGATTCTTCTTATGTAATCTTAACATGTTTAGGAACATCTTTATCGATGTTTATTTCAGGTATCTCGGGTTCTTATCTCTCTGAACGTGCAGAACGAAGAAAAGAAAAAAAAGAAATAGATAAAGCAATGGTCATTTTAGAAGAAGAAGAGAATGAGAGTCTTATAATTGAAAAAGTGGATTCTGATGCGTCAATTCAGAAAGCAATGATAACACCCATTAATATGAATAATTCCTTCGATAATATGAAAATCCAACATAAGAAACCTAAATTAAAGAAAAGGGCAAAAACTCTGTATGAAAAGGCAGAGAAGTTTACTAATGTAATAGTATCAATAGTAAACGGTACAGCTCCTCTAGTGGGAGGTATAATTCCCTCACTTCCTTTCTTTTTTGTTCTTAATGCAGGGATTCCTATATTCTTACTCTCCTTTCTTATTATTACCATCTGCATTATTTTCCTTGGAATCGTCTTAGGATTGATATCGAAAGAATCAATACTGAGAAATGTTATAGAAATGACTTTTGCATTTTTTTTGACATTCATTATAACTCTTTTAATTCTAAGAATTTAGTGTTTCGGGATTTTTATATAAAGCAAATTTTATTTTTCAGTATTCATTTAATTGATCAAAAAATATAATGAATATGATTTTGAAAGCATTTGTAGGAATAGATATTGGTTCATTAGCAACTAAAATTGCTTTACTTGACAATGGGAACTTGTTAGATCATCGAACAGAAAGATCCACATTTGACTTTAAGAGAATCGGACATAATTTATTTTCTGATATTCTAGAGAAAAATAATTTAAATCGAGATGAAGTTTTTGTTATGTCTACGGGTTATGGAAGAAATACCATTGATTTCGCTGATGATCGCATTACAGAAATTACAGCTCACGCTCGAGGCGTCCAATTTTATTTCCCAGAAGCACATTCGGTTATTGATATAGGAGGTCAAGATAGTAAAGCTATTTTAATATCTAATAAAACACGTAATGTGGTTGACTTTCAGATGAATGATAATTATAATTAGATTTTCTAATTATAGTCAAAATGTGCTGCCGGTACAGGCAGATTTCTGGAAGTCATGGCACATGCTCTTGAAGTTCCCATTGATGAAATAGGAGATTTAGCACTAAAATCAGATAGGCCAGCAGCAATCAGTTCAACCTGTACTGTTTTTGCTGAATCAGAAGTTATTTCTCTCTTCGCGAGGGGGACTGATAAGGAAGATATCGCAGCTGGAATTCATAAATCAATTGCTAGAAGAGTTGCAGGCATGGCTAAACGCATCGGGGTCACTCCTTTACTTGTTTTTTGCGGAGGGGTAGCAAAAAATATAGCTGTCAAAAAATTTTTAGAAGAAGAATTAGGATTTGAAATTGTTATCCCAAATCATCCCCAACTAACAGGAGCAATCGGAGCGGCATTAATTGCTCAAGAACACAATGGTGGGTAAAGGGGTTATTTCTTAATTTTTATATTAAAAAGTTTTATGTAGAATTAACTCTTTTTTGTTTAATATCTCATAACTATTAAATTCTTGAAAATGGAAGATTTAGATATTTTTTTAGAGTTTTATAATTTCTTAGTACAAAGAAAGGAAGAAGGTAAAAAAGTAATTGCGTTCATATCTCACGATAATATTCCAGAGGAATTAATAGACGCAGCAGGATTTATTCCTTTAAGAATGATGTTTGCTGGACATGATGAATTAATGGATGCAAGTCATGATTATTTACCACCTTCCACCTGTTCTTTTGCTCAATCATGTATTGGGGCTTTTTCTGTCAAGCCAAATAATTTCAAATTTTTAGAGTTAATTGATTATATAATTGTCTCAAATCATTGCGTATCAGATATTTGTGCTTCAGAAATTATTTCAAAATATTATAATATTCCTTCTTTGAAGTTCTATGTATCATATACTAAGACAGAAAACAGTTTAAAATATTTTAAATTAGAACTCATGGATTTGAAAAATCAAATTGAAAATATTAAAGGATCTCAAATCTCAGACCAGGAGATAATGAATAGCATATTAAAATATAATACTTTTAAGAAAAAATTGTCTGAATTGAGTAATTTAAATATTAAAGGTTCTCAAAAGTTATCAATCTTACAAGAAGCAATATTAAATGGACCAGATTTCCTTCCAAAATTAGAAACTTTAATTGAAAGCCATCGTGATATTCAAATTGCCAAGAATACGAAAGATGTTTTTCTAACTGGTTGTTCCATTTTTATTAATGATTTCTTGAATGAACTAATTGAGGATGGTGGGGGAAACATAGTTTTCTTTGACAGTTGGGTTGGTTATAATTATTATTCACAAACTTTTGAGGATAATATTATAAAATCTTCAAAGAATCCATTTGATCTTTTAATTACCCGATTTAAAAATAATATTTTCGGAGACCATTCAGTACCGAATTTTTTAGATAATAAGATTTCTCAAATTGAAGAATTTTACAAGAATCATCTAAACAAAACTGGAAAAAAAATTGGAGTAATTAACCATATTATTAAATTCTGCGATCATATGTCGCTTATGTCATCGCATTTAAAGAATAAATTACAGAGTAAAGGAATCCAAGTACTAAATCTAGAAAGAGATTATTCAAGAGCCAATAGAGGGCAGTTATCAACGAGAATAGAAGCATTTTTGGAGATGATGTAAACAATGAGTTTAGTTGCAGATGAACTAATTAGATTTTCTTCTGTTTTAAGGATTGCTTATAACTTTTTAACAGGGAGAGATTACTTAAAGAGGAAAAAATTTAGAGAGAAAAAGAAGTTAATATCAGTTGGTTTACCTTATTCTGATATTGTCTATGCTTTTCCAGATTTAATTCCTGTTTTTCCAATAAGAATGCATGAATTTAAAATTCATAAATATCTGACTTATTTAGGTTCTGCTTCAAACATATTTGGTTGGAATACGGTTTCGAACTTTTTAGGATTTGTGAAGGACCTTGGTATAAAAGATATTAGTAACACGGTTGATAATATCATTGAAGATGTAATTGAGACTATTAACAGCAAATATAATGATATGTATGATTTTGGGGAGGAAAGTGGAATACCAACGGATTTCTGCTATGGAATTAAATCTCTCTATGGCATGCATGTCTCGAAAGGAAAAAATTGTGAAGCAAATTTAAATTATACTATACGATGCAGCGCCTGGAACAAATATTTGGAGTCAATAAAAGCGATAGGGAATCCTTCCAAACAAATCTGGATTGAGGTCCCTCCAAGAAATATAGGCAATGCGTTGGAACTTTTTGTAGATAATATTACTAATGGTATGAATGATTTAGAAAAAATCAGTAATTTTGAATATACTGATAATGCATTTAGGGCTCATCTTCAAAACACAAATCAAATTCGTCAATCCTATAAAAAGATAATATATGATATTAGCACTTCTGATTTTTATCCATGTAATCCTGCTACTTTTAGTGAAATACTTGCATTATTAACCATAAGTTTTCATGACTATAATTCAAATGCTGTACGATTTAAACATAACATCTCCTCTTTATTAAATGAAATGAATGGAAGAATCAGAAAAGGGATAGGGATGGATGTTTCGAAAATGCCTAAAATTCTAATAACGCCAATGTTTGGGGGGTGGGAACCCAAAACCCATGATATAATTTATGAACTTGGAGGAAGAGTATTATATGGAGATTGGGATCTATTGTTATTTTTGGAAGATATCCCAATTACAAATCGAACTGATCCTATTGAAGCATATGCTCAGTTTTTGATGAATATATCCTCTAATGGTATTGGATGCGATAACAACACTCTCACGGATTCTTATGTAAATTTAGCCAGAAATTTTAGTGCTGATGGTTTAGTATTTGTTCAAATATTTGGTTGCCATTCTATTTCGAACTGTTATACAATGTTAAAAGAAAAATTACGGCGAGAATTGGAAATCCCTAGCATTGCATTAAATTTCAATAAAATGGGAGAAAATGTTGAACAGGTGAAAACTCGTTTGGGAGCGTTCATGGAAATGTTTAATTAAATCCTTGAAAAGATTCAATTAATGAATTATTTGATAATTTTTTAATAGAATCTCTTTTTAATATCACAAGAAATTTAAAGATCAAAGTTGAAGTTTTATGTTATTTCACCAAAAAACAAAAGATTATTCAGTAGAGGATCCATATACGGATTTTCAAGTTTTATGTGGTATAGAAGAAGAATTTCTAATTATTAACGAGAGTGGGAATTTAGCAGAAGTAGCGGATGATCTAATGATAAAATCTGCTGAAATTCTTGAAAGAGATCCACATTTTTTAAACTCACTTCAAGTTAGAATCCGTAGTTTGGATGCGGAACCTTCACCATCACAAATTGAATATGTAACATTGCCTTTACCACCCACATCCTTGCGAGAAGCGGTAATATATGGAAGAAGATTATTAGTTGAGGCTGCTAGTAAAGTTGGAGTAAAGATTCTCTCATCTAGTTTACATCCTCTTCAATCAGATCCTAATCCTATAGCAGGAACTCATATTAATGTTTCTGTTCAAAGAAAAAGGAGTTTAATGAAACCAGAAGAGATGAGGGCAGTTTACAATTATTTATGGAATTATCTTCCAGAAATCATAGCAATTTCTGGGAATTCACCAGTTTATAGAGGATCGTCAAATAATATATCTAGTAATAGATGTTCGAATAGTAGTGTTTTAAAGCCGAATGGGTTTGCTGTATTACAAATTCCTGAAAATCGTCCATCTTTAGTTCCAATGAGGTATTATGGACGAATGAGGTATAAGTTGAAAATTGGTTTTGAAGAAGATGAGTTTTCTAACAAAGTTATTGCCAATAATCGAGGGGATCGCCTTGTAGATATAGCAGCAAGAGGACCGTTTACAAATATAAGTGATGATAATGATGAGTTACCTTCCAGAAATCGTGTTGAAGTACGTGTAGTTGATGTCCAGCACAGTATTGAAGATCTATTGGATATTGCCTATATTTGCTGTGCCTCTGCTCTTCATGCCAATTACCTACAATTATGTGGAGAGATCACAAGAGATCCTATTCATAAGATTAATAGGGAAAATGCGATAGCAAATGGTTATAAAACGATTTTACAGAGAGAGAATGGAGTAAGAGAATCATTAGAAGTGAGTGTTTCACGATGGATTGATGAAATTTCAAAGTATCTTAATTATTTAAGAATTAGTATAACCAATTTACCTATTACCAAATTACATACAGAGATACTTCAAAAACCACTCGAGATTGAATATCAATCTCGTAAAATAGAAAAATTAAGGCAGCAAGGGAGGACCTATGCTGTTATGGAACTAAGAAATCCACGAGTTGTAAAGGATAGGAATGGTAGACAATATAGGATTAAAGGTGGTGCACAAATTAGGGGAATGATAACTGCTAGTCAAAAATTATCTTATGCTGAGGAAAATGGTATGGTAACTAATTTCAAAGGCCTTAATGTTGTGAATTACCTTGATGTTCAGAACCTTAAAATTCCTTTGGAAGAAAATGATCGTGTTTTAAGAGTGCAATCTGAATCAGAATCCTTATTCGATAGATTGTTTAGAGACTTTTTTTAATCATCTATTTAAAAAGAAGGTATATAAAATGTGCGATACACTTTTTGT
The DNA here is from genome assembly GCA_048882645.1 of Candidatus Thorarchaeota archaeon. Classification (GTDB taxonomy): domain Archaea; phylum Asgardarchaeota; class Lokiarchaeia; order Sigyniarchaeales; family SOKP01; genus Loki-b32. Next base: position 22,112 of record JBHLRJ010000019.1, on the reverse strand, counting down.
CTACGGAACATTGCAATCTGGTCAAAGCAGGCATTCTATTCTTCAAAATTTAAAGTTTGAAAAAGCAGTATTACCGGGGTATAAGAAAGTTTCTCCTTTATCCTTAGGATTCCCATTTATTATACACGATGAAAGTTCACAAGTAAATGGTGAAGTCTACTATAGTTTAGATGATGAATTATTTCATGCATTAGATCTGATTGAAGGAGAAGGTTCAATATATCACAGAATTTTAGTGACAGTGATAACACAAAAAGGAGATGAGATAGAATCTTTTGTTTATTATCCTGATAAAAAACTCATTAATAGGTATTTATAAATATAATGGGAAGATACTATGGAAGTTGCAACTGATAGTGATAAGCAAGAAGAAAAAAAAAAGATTGCCCTTATTGATAATTACCCAATTGGATTTCCAACAGATCGAATTTCAAGAATTGAGTCAATCATAAATGAAAGTATAGCAAATGTTAAAGTTAAGACAATACACTTTTCTAAATTAAATTTAAAAGATTTAGAGGATTGTATTGGTGTGATTTTATCTGGTTCAAATTTAAACGTTTCAGATTTCTACCATAATGATAAATTGGTAAACTATTTCGATCCAGAAATAGAATTAATAAAGTGTGTTGATCAGATACCAATACTAGGGATATGTTTTGGATTTCATATGATTGCATATGCATTTGAGGGTCAAGTATGCAGAATGCGGATTCCTGGTCTATTAAATGGAAGAATAATTTTTATTCTATTGAAAAAAACTGACGATTTAATTACAAAAAAGAACATCCCTGTTGATGTGTTCCATAGAGATTTTATCTCTCCTAATAATTCAGAAATTCAAAATTCTTTTGAAATAAATGCTACAACCAAAATAAAGAGATATAAATTAATTCAATATATTCGTCATAAAAATAAGTCAATCTTTGGACTCCAATTCCATCCTGAGACTCATGATGCTTATCATTTTCTTTCAAGTAGTTATGATGAGCGAATAATAACCAAAACAAGAGATATCGGAGAAGAAATCCTAAATAATTTTGCATGGTATTGTTTATATAGGCAAAATTCAAGATAATGAATTTAATTCTGTACATATAGAATTTTATACATAATTTTAAAAAGATATTTATCTGATTAAATTTCAAACTTAATATTTTAATTTGCAAAAGTATGTATATTCATTTGAATATCAATTTAGACATGATCCAATTAATTTAGTATTATTAACACCTTTAGTTAAGATATTAAATTTGAGGTGAACTTAATATAGAAAAAATTTTTAATCTTAATTTGAAAGCCCAAGAGAATTTAATTATTGCTAAAAGAGAAAAAGTTGTGGCATTGGAATTAAAAAAATTAGCTAAAAATCTTTTAAAAAAAGTAAAAAGCAGAGAGAAATTCGTTGAAAAGGAAATAAAATTAGCGCAGACAAGAAAGAATTTAGTTGATAAAAATAAAAAATTATTAGAAAACAAAATTAATTCTAAAGATTTATTAAAATTTTCAGATGAGGCGATAAAAAAAGAAAAAGATTTTATAAATTATCATGAGAGAGTTGCAGAAAATCAATTAGATGCAGCAAAACATCATAAAGAAATAGCAGAATTAGAAGAGAAGTTGGCAAAAAGTAAACTTATATTAGCAAATTCTAAAATGGATGCAGCAAATATACGAATTAGACTAGGAAAGCTGCAATTAAAATATGTAAGAGCCCTTCAGAAGAAATCACCTGAAAAAATTATATTAATAAAAGCATTTTATAAGGAAGAAAAAACAGCTTTAAATCAGTATATAAAAGAATTAAGTGAAAAAGAAAGTGAAGTTAAAGTAATTCAAAACGAAATAGCTAACTTAACATCTAAACTGTCTCATGTATTGATAAAATAAATTAGAAATTAATATATAGCATAATTATTGAAAGTATCTTCAAGATCAATTCCTAAGTGTATTAATTATACATAGATACTGATCCTAAGTAATATAGCTCCGTTTAATAATGTATTTTTTAGGTATTCTTTCCAAATGAATAAATGGTCTACTTTCTTAGGTTGTATCCATATTTGATTTATAATTCTTAGACATTATTTATATAAATATAATTATTTTCATATAAAATGATATAAATGTCATCATATAATAAATCAAGTTTGATTGGTGGTAATATAATACGAGGATTAGGCTATTTCCTCTTCATTTTAGACATTCTTTTATTAATTGGTATTACATTAGCAATAAATCTTTTTGGATTTCCGTTGATCATGCCTTTAATCATTGGAATTATCATTATAATTGCTGTAGGATTTATTTTTATGGGGTTATATATTATACCCGAATGGATTAAAGTACCTACGTTATTATTAGGCAAATTTAAAAAAATGCGAGGACCAGGGTTAATGTGGCTTTTTCCATTTATTTACAGGATTCCATTCTCTCTAGATATGAGAATAATTACAACAACATTTTCTGCTGAACAAACTCTAACAAAAGACAACGTACCTGTTAATGTTGACGCAGTTTTGTTTTGGAAGGTTTTAGACCCTTATAAAGCATCCCCCCGTGTTCAAGATTATAGGACTGCAATTTCATGGGCTGCTCAAACTTCTTTAAGAGATATAATTGGTAAAACAGAGTTGAGTCAGATGCTTGCGGGAAGAGAAGAAATATCGCATGATCTTGAAAGAATAATTGATGAACGTACTGAAGAATGGGGTGTCAAATCAATATCAGTGGAAATTCGAGATGTTGTAATTCCAACAGCATTACAAGATGCGATGAGCAGACAAGCACAAGCAGAAAGAGAGCGTCAGGCAAGAGTTATATTGGCAGGTTCTGAGGAACAAATTGCGAATAAATTTATTAATGCTGCTCATATTTATGAGAGCGATGAAGTTGCATTAAATCTAAGAGCAATGAACATTCTTTACGAATCAATGAAAGAAAGAGGGGGATGGATCATTGTACCCTCAGATATGGTAAACATATTAGGAGGGAGATTTAAGCATCTAAAGGATTTTAAAACTCATGAATAATATTTGATAAAAAGTGTGATGGTTGTAAGGTGCTAAGTATTTTATTTTTATTAAAAATAATTAAAATTTCTTCTATCCGTACTTTTATTTGAAATATGAAATCAAAATTTAAGAGGAATGTTAGAATGTTAAAAAAACACAATGTTGGAGAACCTCCAGGTACTTTAATATATACTGGTAAAATGAAAGATTTAGAAACCACGATTAAAATAATAGATTACAATAAAGAACACTACAGTCAAATGGTGTTAGCAACTTTAGACAAAAATCTTTCAAGTTTTGATAAATCCAAATTTAGATGGATTCATATCATAGGATTGTCTAATGTAAAACTGATTGAGGATATTGGAAATCAATTCAATCTTCATCATTTACTTTTAGAAGATATACTTAATACTAATCAAAGACCTAAAATAGAAAATTATGGATTATATATATTTGTGGTATTAAAATATGTAAGATACAATGAGGATACAGATAGTTTTAAGACTGAACAAATTTGTTTAATCTTAGGTGAGAATTATGTAATATCTGTACAAGATCATGAAAATGATATTTTTACTCCAATCTTAGATAGAATTAAATTTTCAAAAGGTCGCATTCGAGAGATGGGTATAGATTATCTTTTTTATTCCTTAATAGACTTCGTAATTGATAATTATTTTACCATACTAGAAATTATTACTGAACTTATCGAAAACACAGAGGATAAAATAGTACAAAATCCAGAACCTGAAACGTTAAAATTGATATATTCATTAAAAAGAACAATGATAAATGTCCGCAATTCAATCTGGCCAACAAGAGAACTGATTAATAAGTTGCAGAGAGAAAATTCTAAATTAATAAGTAAGGATTTGGAAATTTACCTAAGAGATGTTAATGATAATGTTTTCATAGTGAGTGATTTACTTGAAACTCAACGTGATATACTTTTTGGGATGCTTGATATGTATCTATCTAGTGTGAATAATAGAATGAATGATATTATGAAGATACTTACAATTATCTCGACAATCTTTATCCCTTTATCTTTTTTAGTGAGTCTATATGGTATGAATTTTAAATATATGCCTGAACTTTCATTCCCCTTAGCTTATCCTATTCTACTTTTTACAATGATTATTATAGGGATTTTAATGATATTATTTTTCAGGAAAAAGAAGTGGTTTTAAAAGTATTTTAAACCTTTTCCAATAATTAAGATATTGACATTTTATTGTAAATAAATTATTAAATTCTATATTAGACCTTTGATTTCTTTTAATCTCATTCTCAAAGTAATTTCAGAAATATTAGCAATTTCACAGATTTGTTTTTGTGTTCGAAATTCCTCTATTTTTTTTGAGGATAGATACAGAGATGCGGCAGCTATTCCTTTTGGGTCTTTACCTGAAGTTCTTAATCCTTTCATTTTACTTTCCTCAATAAGTTTTATGGCAGTATTCCGACAATTCATAGATAAATCCAATTCTTCATAGAACTTATTTATATATTTTTGAGGTGTAAAATTTGGAGTTCTCAAATTTAATTTTGGAATAATCTGATTAACAACTGCTTTATAGCAATATACAAACTTTTTCTTAGAAATTTGAAATGCAGAAAGCAAATCTTCAAGAATAATAGGTATTCCATAAAATTTTAGTGCAAAATAAAGTGATACACCTAGAATTCCATCAATGCTTCTTCCGAGTGTCAATTTTTTTTTAGCTGCAGAAATATAAATCCTGAAAGCGTCTTCAGTAACATAATTCGGTAGGTTGAATCGAGTCTTAATATAATTTAATTTTGGTATTGCAATCCATAAATTCTTTTCAAGTCCACTTACTAAACCTCTATTTATTTTGGATAATCTCTTATAATTGGTTAAGGCTTCTGGAGATAAATAATTACCTTTTCCATCTAAATTACCTTTAAAGATTGTACGTGGCCCAATTAGAGAATGGACAGGTTCAATACTTTTAATATTTATATCTTTTTCTAAAAAGATTTTCATACTAGGTTTATAAGAAATGACTCTAGACCGAGTGGTTCCACAATTCGTGCAAACATTATAACCATTAGAAGATATAATGTTTGGTATTGCGCAACAATTTTCTTTTTCTTCTTTTCTAAATGTTACATCATAAATCTTTAATTTTTTTGAATATGCCATTTTTACCATATCTATTTTTTATGTCAATCTATATTCGTTAAGAAAATTTTGTTTGAAAAATCAAATTTATCCACAATGAGATTATTATTTTTGTTCTCTTCGTCATTTTTTAATGGTATTTTTATTACAATTTTAGTTTCTTCCATAAAGTAATTTATAAAGATTTTTGATGTTGTTTTATCTAAATCCATAAAAATTTTAACTATACACACCTCAAATCTTTAAGTGGTTTTATCTATTTTTATTCTTATTGTTCAATACAACCGCAAGACCTAATCCCAAAATCAATAGGTATTACAAACTCATTAATTATTTCTGAGATTATTCCAGTGTTAACTACTTTTACAGTAGGATTATTTCTAAAATGATAATTGACAACTTTATCTAAATCTTTCAATGATGAGGATGCTATAATAATTACAAAATTAGAAATTCCACTAACTCTATATCCATGGATCACATAAGGACAGGATCTGATTATATTCAAAATTTCTTCTGGATTAGATGTTTGAATATCTGCTTTTAAGAAATAGCAATCTAAATTCTTTAAATTTAAACCAGCTTGAAATTTTAATATTCCCATCTCCTCAAGTTTTTTTATTCTCATTCCTATAGTCGGTTGGCTTCTATTAACTTTTCTAGCTATCTGTGTGTGGGTTATATTTGGGTCATCTTGAATAACTGTAACAATTTTTTTATCAATATCATCTAAACTATAAACATCATTAATCATATTCCTCAACTAAATTCTTTTTTTAGATTATTTCCTTAATTTTTCATATTTTCTTACTGTATTAGGAAAAAATAAGATATCACAATATTTAAGTATTGCTATTTAGCAATATTGCGATATTGAAATCTCATAATATTTAAATTTTTAAAATATGATATTTAAATAAAGAATACTCTGAATATGATATGAAAAAAATTATTTCTCAAATATAACAATAAAAAATGCTCAGAAAATAGGATAATGGATGAATTAACTAAGGAGGTTGCTAATTTTTTAAAGGTTTTAAGTGATCCATATTCAATTGAAATAATTAGACTCCTTAAAAATAATGAATTAATATCCAAAGATATTCAAGATCTATTAGAGATTAGTCAATCTTATACTTCACAGGAATTGAAAATATTAAGACAGGCGGGAATAATAAATACTAGAAAAGAAGGTAATATAAAATATTATTATATCCAGAATAAATCAATATTTAAAGTCCTTTCGACGATAAATTCTTATATTTTAGAATTACATAAAGAAAAATATCATAGAATGGTTAAATCAGATAATATAGATAAATTACGATAAGATGATAAAAGATTGTCAGATCTTATAGACAAAAAGAATTCAGAGAAAAATAAAAAAATTATAATTGCTGGTTTGGATAATTCTGGTAAGTCATCAATAGTTCTTAGTATTATTGGTAAAATGAATTTGATAAATTATTTGTCCTTAAATCCTACTATTGGTCCCAATATCACAGATTTTGAATCTATTGACTCCAAATTTAACATTTGGGATTTAGGAGGTCAAAAAAGTTATATAAATGAATATATAGAGAATTTTGAGTCCTATATTACTGGTTGCTCAAAAATTTTATTTGTAATTGATGTTCAAGATGTCCAACGATATGATTTAGCTTTAAAATATCTAGAAAATATTATGAAAAAAATTCAGCAAATGAATTTAGAAATAGATACCTCAATTTTTCTTCATAAATACGACCCTGATTTGAAAGAAATTCAACCCCTAATTACTGAAGAGATGATTCACGATTTAATTCAAAAAGTGAAAAAATTGATTCCAGTAAGTTTTTTTTTTGAAATTTATAAAACAACAATTTACACAATTTTTGACAAGACTCTAATTTATTAATTTTAAATTATACAAATTTCATCCTATAGCTATGACAAGAGAAGAGAGTATCTACTATCCGAATAATAAAGATAGTGAAAACAAATTAAATTCATCAGGGATAGCAATTAGTTGGATTGAAATTGGCTCTTTTTCAATTATTTTAATTGTAATTTTTTTAACAAGTTTATTTAATTACTTGTTATTTCATAGTTTAGCAGAGATTTTGAGTATAATGATTGCAGGTGGAATATTCCTAATAGGATGGAACTCTCGTAAATATACAGATGACTCCTATTTCTTAATATTAGGAGTTTCAGCTCTTTTTGTGGCTATTTTCGATATCATTCATACTCTTTCATATGAAGGTCTTTCGATTTTCCCAGAACATGGAGCTAATTTATCTACTCAATTATGGATCGCAGGACGTTATATTCTAGCATTTTCTTTTCTATTTGCTACAGTGATGAGAAGTAAAAAAATACCACAGAATATTCTAATTCTTTCTTATTCTATAATTAGCCTAATCTTAATCTTATTAATATTTCTCAAATTATTTCCTATATGTTTTGTTGAAGGTAAAGGCTTGACATTATTTAAAATCGTTAGTGAATACGTAGTAATAGTTATATTTATCATAACATTACTGATAACTTATAAGTTAAAGTTTGAGTTTACAAAACAAATCTATAATTTTATTGTCTTGACTTTAATCTTTTTCATTTTTTCTGAATTTGCTTTTACTCTTTATCATGATGTATTTGGTCCTATGAATGAGATAGGTCATATTTTAAAAATAGTTGCTTTTTTACTTTTATATAAAGTAATAGTTTTAGTCGGTTTTAATCAACCAGTAGATATATTGTTTAAAGAACTCAAATCTAGTAAAGAAAAGATAAGAGAATCAGCAACTCTATATTTTAATCTTTTTGAGAATTCACCAATATCTGTGTGGGAAGCAGATTTTTCCAATGTAAAGAATTATATTGATAACTTGCGCAGTAAAGGCATTAATAAAATTATCGAGTATCTAAATAAAAATAAGGGAGACTTACTAAAGTGTGTCTCAATGATAAAAATTCTTGATACCAATAAGGCTACATTAGATATGTACAAAGCTAGCAATAAAGAAGATTTTTATATAGGATTACAAAAAACGTTTACAGAGGAGGGATTAAATGCTTTTAAATATGAAATTTATGGATCTCCCAATATTGAAAAATTTGTAGACTTTGAGACAACAATTAGGACGTTAAAGAATGATGAAAAGAATGTACTAATGAGAATATTAATAGAACCAGGTTATGAAGATACATGGTCAAGGGTTATTGTAAATACTATAGACATTACTTCACGTGTAAGAGCAGAAAAACATTTAGAAGAGTTTGTAACATCTGTTTCGCATGAATTGAAGACACCAATTACAGTTTTAAAGCAATCTCTATTTAATTTAAACAAATATAAAGAAAATTTAAATGATGCTCTTAAATCAGATTTATTTAATGCTATTGTTCGAAATACAAACCTATTAAGTGAATTAATAGAGGATATATTAATTATTTCAAAAATTGATGAGAATTATCTTATTTTAGAATTAGAAGAAATTTCGATTTATAATATATTTCTTGATTTAATGAAGTCAATGGAGCCAAAAATTAAGACTAAGAATTTAGATATAAAATTGAGTATTGATGAAGAGCTAAAGTTGACAGTAGATCCAAAAAGATTTAGTCAGATCTTTCGCATTTTTATTGATAATGCAATTAAATATTCTAACAATAATTCTTCTATTGAAATATTAGCTTTTGATAATTACAATGAAAAATATAATCCTACCAAAGTAGATGGTATATTATTACAGATAATTGATAAGGGTATTGGAATTAAAGAGAACGATAAGCAAAACCTGTTTAAAAGATTTTTTAGATCCAAGGATGTTGGAGATATATCTGGTACAGGATTAGGCCTTCCAATTGCAGAAAAGTTAATCAAGCTTCACGGTGGCCATGTTTTCATTGACAGTGAATTTGGAATAGGTACAACTATTTCAGTTTTTTTCCCTAAAGGGAATTCTTAATTTTACAAAAACCTAAATTTTTTTTTTAATTTCTCCATATTAAACTTAGATTTCGACAAAAATTTTATCTAAAGGTTTATGAAGGCACTGATATTAGTCGTTGATGATAATGAAGATATTTTACTAAATGTTAGAATTACTTTAGAACAGAATAATTTCGATGTTATCACTTCATCTAATGGGCAAGACGCATTAAATAAGTTATCGAAGATTGATATAGTTCCCGATGCAATTATAAGTGATATCATGATGCCTGTAATGGATGGATATGATTTCTTTGAAAAGGTTTCTTCTACCCCAAAATGGAGCCGAATTCCATTTATCTTCTTAACGGCAAAATCCTCACCAGATGATGTTCGATTTGGGAAAATTTTAGGGATTGATGATTATATTGTCAAACCTTTTGAAGAGAAAGACTTATTAGCTATTATTAAGGGTAAGGTAAGTCGAAAAGAAAAAATAGACTCAATTAATGGAAAGCTAAAAGAATTAATCGAAAATGTTGAATATGAAATAGAGCAGCGAAATGGAATTGATATCGAATGTGCAGTTCTATTACTTATGATATGGGATGATGTAATGGGACCCAAATTGGAGAATTTTATATCAGTAAAAGAAGATTTGCCATACTCCTTAGAAGATGTTGGAAGGCAATTATATCAAGCATCTGTTTCAATTTATGGACACGAGAAAATGCATCATGCGCAGGGAATGTTAGTTAATATAGTTAATATTAAATGTAAAGGTTATATCTATTTTGATTCATACAAGGATATAAATTTAAGGGGAGGAGAACAACATTTTATGATAGCTTTCATTAAAAGAGAAATTAATTATCTTGAATCTCTAAAGATAAGGACAATCTTTAAGAATCTTTCTAAAATTTTTCGGAGTACAAAACAAGTACAACTTGAAAAAGAATTTCAGAAAATCTTAAATATTTTTACTGAATCTGATTGATTTATAATATTTTACTCTAAATTAAATTATGAATTATTAGAATAGTTTTAAACTGACCTAATAAAATTCTTTTATGAAAAATAAGGTGATAAAAAATCTCCACAGATAAAGAATCAAAAAAAGATATTGAAGATGCTACAATTAAAATACTTAAAGAAAGATTATGGAATAATATCCAAAAAGAGATTAGCAAGGGAATGGATTCATTTAGTGCATATGATGAAGTTCTAAAAAGATATGAACTTGAGGAAGAAATTATCATAACTTATGAAATTGAAGCTGAAAAAGCAGGTTTTACCAAAAATTATGACTTAAGTTATAACGAAATTAATGAGTTGAAAAATAGAGTTACAAAAGTTGTCTTTAACCAAGTTCTTAATGAAGTTCAATCTAATAAGTAGATATTATGTTAATACCAGAATCTTATCCAATCACTAAACTCTTAAATTTATATCTTAAGAAATATCATCCTGTACATAAATTTCGATATTTACTATGGAGATTTTACATTATTTTGATATTCATTAAATTTATATATATATCTCAATAAATACATCGTTAATGGTAATAATCATATCAATATTCCTAAAAGCCATGACCATTCAATAAGTTGTATTGTAAAATTAAGGGGATTTTCTTGCCAATTTCCTACAATAAGATTTTTATTCATAATGCAAAACTCTAATGATCTCTGCTATATGATGTATCTTTTCAACGAATTGTTCCAATGTAATAATACTATCTCGAATTATCAATAAACTTCTAAAGTTCAAATCTTTATCTTTATAAAGATGATTCAAGAATTGATGGAATATCATATCTATGGTGTTACCTAGTTCATGAATCTCATTTATTCTGTATATTACCTTACTGGGGGTTTCTAGCAACAATTTGATTGATTCTTTTAACAATTCAACCATTTGTAATAAAGTGTTGATTGATTTATGATACATTTTTTTCATTTCAGAATTTAAATCACTTAGTTCAATGTACATTAATAGATCAACGAATTTTAAAGCCAAATTTGATAAATTATCCATTTTTAAAATTAGTGTGATATAATCTCCTGATCTTAATGTTATTACTTCGGTAAAATCTTTAACTGTTTGATTTTTTATTGAAGCAGCTTCTTCAATATCTAATTTCAATTTATTTAACTTCCTTTCTAACGTCTCCTTATTGTTTATTGAATTCTCTACCCAAGTCGTATAGATTACACCCATATCGCTAATAATTGAATAGATGAGCCTTGAATGGTCAACAAGCATTTCAATTATTTGAATTTTAATTTTATCCAACATTTATTTACACACCTGGATTAAGTAATAAATTTTTTTTAGAATTTTCTTATAAAATTATTAAAGCTGGCACCGATAATAAAATAGGTGCAAATGCTATTGAAACTGTATTTATAACTTTGACAAGGATATGAAGAGATGGACCTGCAGTATCTTTTAATGGGTCACCAAAAGTATCCCCAACAATTGAAGCAGAATGGGCAATCGAACCTTTTCCTCCTAGAAGTCCACCTTCAATAGCTTTTTTAGCGTTATCAAGAGCGCCTCCACCAGTATTTAACACGAATCCTAAAATTATTCCGGATATGGTTCCAGATATTATAAACGCTGCTAATGCGACTGGACCAAATAAAAATCCAAGAATAAGAGGTGTCAAAGTAGGTAACAGCGCAGGAAAAATCATTTGTTTTAATGCTACTTTCGTACCAGTATCAATACACTTTGCATAATCGGGTAATGATTTATTTTCAAGAATTCCCGGATCTTCTTTAAATTGGCGTTGTATTTCTTTTATCATTCCAGAAGCAGCTACTCCCGCAGCTCTAATTGCAAATGCTGAAAACACAAAAGGAATCACTGCCCCTAACAATAATGCACACAGAATGAGAGGATCAACGATATTTACAACCCTATCCTTAATTTCGTCTAAATATGCTTCAAATAATATTATAGCGGATAAAGCAGCACAAGTAATACCAAAACCCTTTGCTAAGGCTTTAGTCGTATTACCAACGGCATCTAGTCGATCTAAATTATATCGGACTTTTTCTCCTTGATGTGACATTTCTGCTATTCCAGCGGCATTATCAGATACTGGCCCAAATCCATCAAAAGCTAAAATTATTGTTGTAATCGACAATAAGCCCATTGTTGAAATAGTTATCCCAAAAACACCTCCTAAATACATACTCCTCACAGGATCAGGATCTAAACTGGTCATTGAACCATATAGCTCACCAAGAAAAAAGCTAATAATGATGCCTATTACAAATGAAATTATTGGAATGGTTGGGGACTCTAAACCAAGTGATAACCCACTAATAACATTCGTTGCTGAACCTGTTTCGGAACTTTTAATTACATGTTTTACAGGTTTATATCTCGAAGATGTGTAATAATCAACTATAATATATGTCGATAGACCCAAAAAAATTCCTAAAACTGAGCAGATAAACAAGTAGTACCATCCTATTGGAAAGGAAATCAATGTTAAAATCAAGAAAGAGATGATATTAAAAATCGCTGTAGCAATAAGACTTCTAGCAAATGCAGCTATAGGAGATTTATCTTTTTCTTTAATTTTTACAAAAAAACCTCCAAAAATACCAGCAATGTTGCCTAATGCTCTTGATATTAAGGAAAAAATTATAAATAATGGATTGCTAGTAGCAGCACTTAATACTACTCCAATTATCATTGCGGCTATATTATTAGCTGTTGAAGATTCATAGAGATCTGCTCCTCTACCTGCACAATCTCCAACATTATCCCCAACATTATCTGCTATAGCAGCTGGATTTCTTATATCATCTTCTGGTAATCCATGTTCTAATTTTCCAACCAAATCAGCTCCAATATCTGCTCCCTTTGTATATATTCCACCGCCCAACTGAGCAAAGAGTGCTGAGAAAGAAGCTCCAAAAGCAAAACCAACTATATTTTGAATACTGAAATTAAATAAAATGTATAAAATAGTAATTCCTAATAAAGAAATAGAAATAACTGAGACTCCAATAACCATTCCGGCATTAAATCCTATTTTCAAAGCGCTATTTAAGTCACTTTTACATGCTTGCGTTACTTTAACATTTGATAGAGTTGATGCAATCATACTAATATAACTTGCAATAAGAGAAGTCACTGCTCCAATTATAAAAGAAACTGCTAGTGGAATATTAACAAAAAAAAGTATTACAGATAAAATAGCTAGAACTATGCTAATTGTCTTAAATTGTCTCTTCAAATACGCATTAGAACCCAACTTAATTAAATTGTGAATTTTTACCATTTCTTCTGATCCATTATCAAAACTTCTAAGTTTTCTTAAAATCCAAAAAATATAGATTAAACCAACAATAGAAAGAATAATTACTAAATAGAACAGGACCCAATATAATGAAGCGATATGAATATTAACAGTATTCAAGTTGAAATCTATAGCCATAGCTTATCATTATCTCGAATTTATTTTTACTTTCATTCAGATAACTCTACTTTTAAATATATGTATAAAATTTCATAAAGTCAAAATCCTCTGAAAATGATAACTTTAAATAATAAATTAATTATCAAGCACTAAAATAATTTTAAGAATTTCCCCTTTTCAAGTGGCGTCCTAGTTTATGTCAAAAAAAAATTTAAAATTCTTGTATTAAAAATTTGTTAATTAGAATTTTTTAAATTTAATTTTTTTAAGGGATATCCTTATAACAATAGAAATAATATTCCTTTTTATCATTTAAAGATCATTATAAATGTGATTTCTTATAATGAAAGATAATGAAAAAGATCAAGAAGTTGCTTATTTCTCTATGGAAATTGCTTTGGAGAGTAACTTTCCTATTTATTCTGGAGGTTTAGGAATTTTAGCTGGAGATGCTCTTCGTTCTGCAGCTGATATGGGTTTACCAATGGTTGCTGTTACATTAACATATGATGCAGGTTACTTTTATCAGCAAATTGGACCAAATGGAGAGCAAATCGAAAAAGAAATGGAATGGGACTTTGGTGATGATTTTGAAAAAATAGACCAACAAGTATCTCTTGAACTACAAGATAAATCAATTCAGGTTGAAGCTTGGAAGTATGATATTGTAGGTAGAAATGGACATGTAATACCAGTAATCTTATTAGATACTGATCTTAATGAAAATGAGCCATGGCAAAGAAAATTGACTCATGTGTTATATGATGCAAATCCATTTCAACGAATAGTCCAAGAGATGATTCTTGGTATTTGTGGATATAAAATGTTAGAGAAACTTGGATATTCTAAGATAAAAACTTACCATCTTAATGAAGGTCATGCAGCTTTTTTAATCTTTGAACTTTTAAAAAAATATAAAAGCTTAAAGGAAGTGAAAAAACATTGTGTATTCACGACTCATACTCCAGTAAAGGCAGGACTTGAGGAATTTAGTTATGATTTGGCTAATGATGTCTTTCGAAATCGTCTACCGGCCCAAATCCATGAATTTGGGGGTAAAAATGCTCTTAATATGACAATTCTTGCTTTAAATGCGAGTGGTTACATTAATGCCGTTTCAAAAAAACATACTGAAGTCTCAAACAAAATGTTTCCAAATTATGAAATTAATCCTATCACAAATGGAATTCATGTTGGATATTGGTTATCACCTTATATAAGAGATTTTTTTAACGAGGAATTATCACGAGATTGGCATCATAATTTGGATCTTTTTGAAAAAGCTTTGGATTTAGATAGTTATGAGTTGTGGAGAGTGCATAATAAAGCAAAAAATCAACTAATTGAATATGAAAATTCTCATTCTTGGATCTTATTTGATAAAAATTTATTAACCATAGGATTTAGTCGCAGAATTGCTGAATATAAACGACCGCTTTTACTTTTCACTGATCTTGAGCGATTAGCAAAAATTATCCAGAACAAAGCACAATTAATTTTTGCGGGAAAAGCTCATCCTGCTGATTTGCAATCTAAATCTTATATAAAAAAGATTTATGAATATAGTAATTATTTATGGAATTCATATGGAATAGGGCTTGTATTTTTAGAAAATTATGAGATTTCTTTAGCAAAATTATTGGTGAGTGGAGTTGATTTATGGTTAAATAATCCTAGAAGATATTTAGAGGCAAGCGGGACAAGTGGAATGAAAGCGGCTATTAATGGAGTACTAAATTTTTCTACTTTAGATGGATGGTGGATTGAGGGTTACTATATGTCAGATAAAAAAGCAGGATGGGCTATAGGGCCTGAACCATCGGATCCAAATGCAGAAAAAGTAAATGATTCGATTGATGCTGAAGATATCTATTTTAAATTGGAAAAAGAAATTATACCCTTATTCTACGAAAATAGAACTCAATGGCAAGAAAGGATGAAATATGCTATAAAATTAGGTGCATATTTCAATACAAATCGTATGATGGAAGAATATGCTATGAAATCATATCAATTAATAAAACAACCAATATGGAAAAGTAAGTTATCCTAATTGTTAACTTTGTCATATTAAGTTATTAGAAATAGTACTTGATAATCTAAAAGAGTGATAATAAATAGAGATATTAAAAGAGAGCTTGATTTCTTTAATAGATTGTAAAAAGAAAAAGTCCTCCTTCTAATTTTAATTTATAAAAATTATAAAAAATGTTTAAAAAGCTGATATTCTGAATATGATATGTAATTATTAAATTTCTTTTAAAATTTAAAATAAATCTACGAAAAATTAAAACGAGTAAAAACATGTCTAGTAATATTTTAACTTCAGAACAAGCAAAAGCTATGAGCATTAAGGATGTTTATTCACAGCTTTCAGCGACCGATATAGGTTTGAATGACAAACAAGCCAAAGCACGATTAGAGAAATATGGGTATAACGAAATCCCAGAAAAAAAGGTTAGTCCCATTCTAAAACTGCTTAAAAATTTTTGGGGGCCTATTCCTTGGATGATTGAAATTGCAGCGATATTGTCTATAATTATAAGACCTCCACGCTGGGATGATTTCTCTATTATAGTTGCAATGCTTTTAATAAATAGTGTTGTTCGTTTTTGGGAAGAAAACAAAGCAGATAATGCAATTGCTTTATTAAAAGAAAAATTAGCGTTAAAAGCTAAAGTACATCGAGATGGAAAATGGATTGAAATAGAAGCTCGAGAATTAGTACCAGGAGATATCGTGCATCTCAGGTTAGGAGATATAATTCCTGCTGATATAAAACTTATTAATGGAGAATACCTCACCGTTGATGAATCAGTGTTGACTGGTGAATCACTACCCGTTGATAAGAAGGTTTCAGATATGGGTTATCAAGGGGCAATAATTCGTCAAGGTGAAATGGATGGAATTGTAGTAGGAACAGCATTAAATACATTTTTCGGGAAAACAACCCAATTAGTTGAACAAGCGAAAACAAGAAGTCATTTTCAGAAAGCAGTTGTTAAAATTGGTAATTATCTTATCATAATAGCAATTATACTTGTCGCAATAGTGTTCATTGTCGGAATTATTAGAGACTTGCTGCCCAAAGGTTTTGGTTTTGAAAAAGAAAGTATTTTCGGCTTACTCCAATTTGCATTAGTCTTAATGGTGGCCGCGATCCCAGTGGCACTACCTGCAGTCATGATGGTATCAATGGCAGTAGGTGCTACTGAATTAGCTAAAAAGAAAGCAATTGTAAGCAAATTACTTTCAATTGAAGAAGCCGCTAGTGTTGATGTTCTATGCAGCGATAAGACGGGCACATTAACCAAAAACCAAATTTCGATTGCTAAAGTCGTACCCTTTGGTAATTATTCGGAAAAAGATGTTATTCTTTATGGGGGTTTAGCATCAAAAGAGGAGAGTAAAGACCCAATAGATGATGCTTTCTTTGCTAGAGTAAAAGAAGATGCAGAAATCAATTCATTATTTTCAAAATTTAATTCAATATCTTTCAAACCTTTTGATCCTGTGAAAAAACGAACAGAAGCAAAGTTAAAAGATAACAACAATAAAGAAATTCAAGTTTCTAAAGGAGCTCTTCAAGTCATTTTAAATTTAGTTAAGAAAGACCCAACTCTAGAGAAAAAGGTCGATGATCAAGGTAAAGAATTTGCTTCTTCAGGATTTAGAGCTCTTGGAATAGCAAAATCTGACAATCAAGAACCATGGGAGTATATGGGTGTTGTTGCATTACATGATCCTCCAAGAGAAGATTCATATGAGACAATAAAAACAGCAAAATCTTTGGGAATAAATGTAAAGATGGTAACGGGAGATCATATCGAAATTGCAAAACAAATAGCTGGTAATCTAGGAATTGGTACAGATATAGTTGTATCTTCAGAAATTATTGGAAAAGAAGATGAAAATACGATAAAGCTAGTTGAGAAGGCGGATGGTTTCGCAGAAGTCTATCCAGAACATAAGTATCATATTGTTGAACTTTTACAGAAAAAGGATCATGTTGTTGGGATGACTGGTGATGGTGTAAATGATGCACCTGCCTTAAAGAAAGCAGATATTGGATTTGCAGTTTCCAATGCAACAGATGCCGCAAAATCTGCAGCAGATATTGTTTTAACAGATCCTGGGATTTCAGTAATCATAAACGCTACTACAGAAAGCCGGAAAATCTTCGAGAGAATGAAAAGTTATGCTGTGTATAGAATAGCAGAAACTGTTCGAATACTCATCTTCTTAGTACTTTCAATTACCATTTTCGCATTGTATCCGATAACAGCTATAATGATCGTAATTTTAGCTCTATTAAATGACTTACCGATAATGACCATAGCATTTGACAAAACAAGAATAGCCCCAAAACCAGTTAGATGGAGAATGCAAAGAATTTTGATTCTATCATCTGTACTAGGAGTTGCAGGAGTTATTTTTAGTTTTAGTATCTTCTTAATCGGAAAATTCGTATTTCTTCTTAGTTTGGGAGCACTTCAAACATTTATCTTCTTGAAGTTGGCAGTAGCGGGACATATGACTATATATCTTACGAGAACTGAAGAAGATAACTTTTGGAAACGTCCCCTCCCCTCAAAAATTCTCTTTATCACCTGTGAATCAACTCAAGTTATTGCAACCATTTTTGCAGCACAAGGTATTTTTATGGCACCAATTGGGTGGTTATTAGCTGGCTTTATTTGGCTGTTTGCTCTTGGAGCTTTTGTAGGGAATAATTTCTTAAAAGTTGCGACCATTAAATGGCTGAATCGAAGAGACCAAAAAAGATTAAGAAATCTATAATTACGCTATTTTTTTCCTTTTATTTTAAAATTGTCTTTTAAAGTAAATTTATAGTCTAATACTACAAAAGAAAAAGTAAAATTAAAGTTATTACAGTAAAACAAAAGCAAACGGATTGACTTTTTGACCCAAAACAAAACATTTCCAATTTTTAACCCAAGCAACAAAAGAAATTAAGCAAAAAAAGTAAAGAATAAAAAAAGTTTAAGAACTCATTATCTTACTATCAAAATATCACAGGGAACATGTCTGAAGACTTTTTCTGCAACAGACCCAATTAATATTTCATCAAGAAGAGAATGAGTACCTTTACTCCCAATTATCACGAGATCGACACCTTCTTCCTTTACCATTTTTTTAATATATGATACGGGACCATGTTCGTAAACTAATCTAGTTTCAACTTGTATTCCCTCCTCCAAAAAGATTTCTTCAGCCCGATCTATAATTGCTTGAGCATTTTTTTCATATACTTCTTTTATTCTTACTAAATCGGGACTAGAAAGATTATAGACATGAGGAATGCTATATGATGGTGCCATAAAAAATCCACTTGGTACTGCTTGATGTTCTACTGAATGGAACACAATTACTTTACTTTCATTTGATTTTTGAAGTTCTATTGTTTTTAATATTGCTTTGTATGAATGTTCAGAACCATCAATACCAGTTAATATTTTTTTATAAATTATTATTCACCTTTTTGAACCTTTATTATTAGAACTAACAAATTATCTATTAAAAGATACGGTCTATAATTTTTAAAAAAAATTAATAAGTCTCTGAACTTTAAAAATAGAGTAGATTGATTATGACTATTCGAAAATCTCAGAATGACATTGATGTTACTGAAGAACAATTATTTAATTATATAACTACGTTTAGTTTTCCTAGGTTAGCTGGCACAGAAGGAGAGAAAAAAGCAGTAGATCTTACCATTAAAACTTTTAAAAAGGTTGGTTTTGAAGATAATCAAATTAAATATCAAAATTTTGATTTTTCAACATTTTATTCAGAAGCTATGCTCAATATAATTATAATGATAAATTTAATTTTTGTTTTATTTCTCCTTCTTATAAAATATATATTTCCTTTTCTTACTTTTATTGTTATATTGATTTTGTTGTTGATTTTTTTTTCAATGCTTAAAGCATTAAAACATCCTGAGTTAAAAGGATTTTGGGAAAAATACTTTGGAAAGTTTTTAAAGGCAACAAATGTTTTTGTAGAGATACCTGCACTTAACGTGTCTTCAAATGAAGTGGGAAATATAGTTGTTTCAGCTCATTTAGATTCAAAATCTCAGGATTTTAAGACTTTTTGGAGAGTTATGTTTGCTAAAATATGGCTATATAGTGAAATCGTCTTATTTATATTCTATACTTTATTTATAATAGATTACCATTTTCTTACTGAACATTTCACGTTATTTCTTATATTGATAGAAATAATTATACTGATAGGGACTATTTTAACTGTTATTTCGAATCTTATTTTATTTTTTCTTAGGATTGGAAATAATTCTTTTGGATCCTTGGATAATGCTACAGGTATGTCCATTGTATTTGAATTGAGTCGCTTTTTTAAAAATCATCCCTTAGATAACTTTAATATATGGTTTTGTCAATTTTCGGCTGAAGAAATCGGAACAATGGGTTCTCGTGAATTTTTAGACAAATACGATAAAAAATTTACCAAAAATTATACTTATCAAATTAATTTCGATATGGTTTCAGCTGCAAATAATAAAGATAACCTCATCGAATATATAAAATCTTACGGTATTATGCCAAGAAAAAAAATTTCACCAATATTAAGTGAATATTTTATTAAATCAGCTGAAAATGAAAAAGTAAATTACCATGGTTTTCATGTTTCTCTTGGTGCTCATACAGATTCAATCCCATTCCATTTACGTAAATTTGATTCCATCGATATTACTACTAGAGCAGCAGCTAAATATACTCACAGCAAAGAAGATACTCCAGATAAAGTAGATCCACGCATTCTTCTTGAAGTTTATAATGTAATTCGATTATTGGTTAAATTACTTGATAAGGATTATAAAAAATTGATTAGATAACTTTTAGTATTCAAAAGACTATTTACACATGAAGTAAATGCGCAATAGAACCAAATCCTAGTATCGTAGAGGTTATGGAACCAAAAAAGATTTGTATTATTATAAAAGAACTTATCATTACAGAACTGAATTTGTTAGTTCTTTCGTATATAATTGAATTCATTACCATAACAACTAGAAAAATTAAATATGCAGCTAAAGTCGCAGTTATAAGAAATAAATTCCAAGAAAAAGATATTAAAATAAATATATTTACGGTTTCCATTAAAGCTGTAATTATAGTTTTGTACGTTGGAGATTTTATGAAATCAAGCCTTGGATAGATAATTTTTCTGTAAAAAAGTTCAAAAGCTAAGTAAAGAGGATAAATTTCAAAGGTTAAAATATATGATAATAGATGCACGGGAGTAAAAAACCCAAAAGGATATAAAAGTGAAAAAGTAAAATAGAATATTAAAAATATACCTGTAGAAACAAGAGAATATAGTAGCACGTTCTTATGAAACTGAGACTTTATTTCATCTACTAACCTCAATCTTATATAAATGTTTAATTTTTCTCCTTTTACTTTAGCGGTTATTATATATTTTAGAAATATTAAGGCAAAATACAATAGTAAAACCATAATCGGAACAAAAAACAGACTATTTATTCCAATATGCTGTAAAGAAAGACTCCATAAACTTAAAAACGCTATATAGGACAATAAAACTATAATAGTATCCTTTATTTTTTTAGATCTTTGTTTTTGAGAAGCCTTTTCAAATTCGTTTAATTCCTTTGAATAATCTTTAATTGCGAAATATTTAAAGAGGTATTTCATAACTGCTATAGTAGTTAAAGTTAATCCTAATAAGCTTAATCCTAATAGAATATATGTAATAACGTAAGAAAGTTCAATGGGACCATTTTTTGTTTCAGATTTAAAAAAGTTCAATTCAAACCAATTGATTGTGTCAATAATTACTTTATCGGTAAATAAGTAATGAGGACCTCCAAACATATGGTAATTAATAGAAACTAACTTACAATCAGTTAAATTTTGAGCAACTAAAGCATTTTCATTATAAGGAACAGTTGAATCATAAATAGAATGAATAATCATTAAATTAGTGGGATTAGTTTTATTTATAATCTTAGATGGAATATATTTCATAAATAGATGATCTCCCATTATTCCAAAATATGAAGCAGAAAAGTTAACTAAACCTGCCCAGGTTACGGTTACTTTAAAACGCTTATCTAATGCAGCATTCATTAAGGCAACCATTCCTCCTAGTGAATGCCCTACAAGACCTATTTGAGATGAATTTATTTTAGTAAAGATTGACATGCTGGATAGTTTATCTAATAACTTTGAGCAATCTTGAGCTATAGCAGGAATATCTGTCCGATTCCTATAGGAATGTGAATTAATATCTAAAATATGACCTTCACTTTCTCCGTCTCCTCTATAATCTATAGAAGCCACGTAGAACCCTCTTTTAGTTAATTCAGTCGGAATTCTTGGATCTAAATCTTTTTGGCTTCCTAATCCATGAGCAAATATAACTAATGGAGCTTTTTCTTGAAAATCCAGCTTTTTAATTGGGTGATATAAATTAGCATAAAGTCTTGCTCCAGATGACATAAAAGTTACTCTCTCGTAGACTATATAACTTTCAAATCTAAAAAAATATAAGACTACAGTAGAAATTGAAAAAAAT
>JBHLRJ010000018.1:0-40341 GCA_048882645.1 Candidatus Thorarchaeota archaeon | reverse complement strand
AAGTTTTTTTGGATGAACATTGAAATCAATTACAGAAGGATCTAAATTAATATTAAGTATATAAAATGGGTATTTACCCACCATGAGTGTTCCTTTATAAGATTCTTGAATTGCTCTTGATAACAAATCACTTACTACATAGCGATGATTAATGAATAGGCTTGAATATGATCGGTTTTTCTTAGAAATTTCTGGGTGGCCTAGTAATCCATTTACTTTAAAATAAGGGTTATGATCTTCGAAATCAATAAGTTCAGAGAATTTCGCAATTTGTTTTCCATAAACGTGGAATACAATCGTTTTTAAATCATTCGAAGAGGGACAATTGAGGATCTCTAAATCATTATGACGATAAATGAAATGGAGTTCTGGAAATGCTAACGAATATCTCTGTATGATATCCGTAATATGGCCTAGTTCTGTAGTATCTTTTTTAAGAAATTTCTGTCTGGCAGGGATGTTGTAGAAGATATTCTTGACCTTAATGTTTGTCCCTACTTCGCAAGAAATTTCGTTTTTTTCAAGTATTTTCCCTCCTTCAATAGTCAAATAGATCCCCCTTTCATTCTCACTTGTCCGCGAGATAATCTCGAGCTGACTTACGGCAGCAATACTTGCAAGTGCTTCACCTCGAAATCCTAAAGTGGAAAGCGTATCAAGGTCTTCAATACTTCTAATTTTACTACTTGTGTGCCTTTTAAAGGCAATTTCTATATCCTCAGGTGAAATCCCCGCTCCATCGTCAATCACTTGTATTAAAGATTTACCTGCTTTTTTTATAATCACTCTTATTTCTTTAGCTTTAGCATCAATACTGTTTTCAACAAGTTCTTTTACTACATTTGCGGGTCTTTCAACCACTTCCCCTGCAGCTATCTTTTCGGCGTCTTTTATCTTTTTTATTTTTGTACCATTCACGTTTTTATCAGGAATTTTAAGGAAAATTGTATCTCCATAGAATTAATATATTTCACAATACAATCTAATTTAAAATAATACTCTATTAAGGTTTAAATAAATCTATTTTGAGAAAAAATATGCATTTATTTGGGTAAAAGAATTTTCTTATTCCCGCTTAAAAATTTGTTTATTAGATTTCCAAAAACAGTAAGAATACCCGATCTAATATTATTCTTTTTAAGGTATTGAAGCAAATCATCGTTATTTTCAAAATTAAGTAACTGACGCTTCATGTTTTTAGTTATATTATTTACTATCTTTTTCATTGATTTCTCATAATATGTGATTGCGAAATTACCTGTTTTTTCTGCTTTTAGAACGGATTTTGCAGCTCGACGTCCGCTAAGCGCTGCCGCATCCATCCCCAAACCTCTATACGGATCCAGTAACCCTGCAGCATCCCCTATTAATAATAAATTGTCTTTACCTAGATAAACATGATCTGGTTCATATAAACGAAATTTAGAAGCAAATCCCTCTTTCTTAACTATTTCTCCCTCAAAATCAAATTTCTTTTTAACATGGTTCAGTAAGAAATTAGTATGTTGTATAATATCCTCTGTATAACCTGTTCCTACAACCCATAAATCATTCTTCTTATATGTCCAAGCAAACATTAAATTATTAAAGTTAAGGTTCCAAAATTGATATAATGTATTAGAATTTAATGAACCTTCTCTCTCTGCTTTAATATAATAATTTAGAGTTATCCCTTTAGATTTTTCGCCTTTACCATAAAAATCTTGGGGTCGAATTGTCTTACGGATCGTCGATGATAAACCATCAGCTCCAATCAGATACTTTGTTCGAACTTTTTCAGGTGTACTATGTTTAGGGTGTAAAGAAACTTCAAAACCATTAGAAATTTGTTTAAAATTTATACATCGAGTTCCATCCCTGAATGTAGCACCTGCTTTAATTGCAACATCATTTAGCCAACTATCAAAGACATCACGTGTGAAATTAAGCATCTTAAAGGGTAGACGAAATATTTTACCATTTGGCCACTCCATATAAAGTTTTGTCAATTCATTCGAGCATAATTTCTCTCGTGGTATTTTCGATCCTAAAATTTTCTCGAAATACTTAAATTGGATTGCACTACAAGGTTTTTCTCTAGGTGTTATCGCACTTTCAACTAAAAGAGTTTTTAGGTTATTCTCTGCTATAAAACGTGCCGCTACAGACCCAGCTATCGACCCACCAACAACAACGACATCATAATAATCCATAGTTATAATCAAATTGAATTTTTCTGAGAATAAGAAGCAATGAGTTTTTAAAAAGTATTGGATCTCTCAAAAAAGATATAAGAAACTCTTAAGTATCTTTATAAGTAAGTCTTTTAAATTTCCTTAAATATATAAAATTTAAATTGGAACAAAAGCGCAAGGATGAGAAATTTTTATGAATGGTGAGAGAGAGTATCCAGTTCATAAATACTTCATTTATCTTTTTGTAATAATCACAGTTCTGTTTGTTATTTTAAGAGTATTGTTATATTTTTTTGACATTTCAACATGGATTAAAGAAACTAAAGATATTGATTTCAAAATCTTATTAGAAGGTATGGATAACGGATTAGTTCATTTTTATGACCCAATCTCAATTTCAGTATGGCCTCCTTATTACTTGTATTTCTGGTATTTTCTATTTTTCCCCATTTACATTCTGCCCCCTCAAGGATTAATAAGCATTTATGTCTGGGATGTCCTAAGATTGATTTTAACAATTTTAGTCGTCAAAGAATCCTCAAAATTATTTAAAAGCAAAAAGGATCTACTCATCTTTTATATATTTGGGATAGTGGGATATAGTATAGATGCATATTACAATAACGTTAATTTTATAATCGTTGTACTTCTCTTTTATTCGTTTGTATTCTTGGAAAAAGATCAAAAATGGATTTCTGGTATTCTCTTTACCTTTTCTACATTTAAAATAACTGCAATTTTATTCCTTCCGGTTTTAATAATCATTAGAAAAATCAAATTGAAGGATCTTATCTACTATTTGATCCCTTTTGCGCTGATCTGCATACCATACATGATTTTTCCTGAATATTTCTTTCAAATGATAACA
Source organism: Candidatus Thorarchaeota archaeon (assembly GCA_048882645.1). Taxonomy (GTDB): domain Archaea; phylum Asgardarchaeota; class Lokiarchaeia; order Sigyniarchaeales; family SOKP01; genus Loki-b32. The sequence continues at coordinate 37,299 of JBHLRJ010000018.1, read as the reverse complement.
AACTGGGGACATAGCGATGCTGAAATCCAAGGATTTTTAATTATTGATTCAATTATATGGAAAGCCTTACAACCTTCTCACTTGATGTTTATCGCGTTATTATTAATTATATTTTTAGAGAATGTCAAGGATGAGAAAAGAAGAAAGATATACCGCATTATTCTAGTTTCTTTTATAACTTTATATTATGTATACTTGACTACAATAGTATATCTAATCCCCGTTTTTCTCGCTTAATAATATTTATCTATTATCTTTTGTAATTCAGTTAATTTTTCCCTTAAATCTTTTTCAGATAGTGCATCTATGTTTAATGTTTTGAACTCTTTTAAAAAACTCTCAAAATATTCATCCAAAAGTTCTTTCTTCTTGGTGGAGGGTTCAAATAAGCTGGTTTGAACATACTTTTTCTTTCGAGGAGTTATTTTTTGAAAGGCTTTAGCTTCTTGTTGTTTTAAATTGTCATCTAATTTCTTGATTTTAAGGGTTTTTCTTTTCACTTCCCTTTCTTTTTTTGATAATTGTTCAGTGTATTCTTCAAGTCTCTCTTTTATTAAGCTCAATTTCGAGTTGAAATTTTCAAGCTCTGCTTTTTTACCATTGATAATCTTATCATAATATTTACTAGATGAAGCTGAATTCCCATTTTCTCTTACAGTAGTTTTAAAAGGATCTTTCTCTTCAATTTGCTCAAGAATCTCAAATGCTCTAATTATAACATCATCAGGGATCCCAGCTAATTTTGCTACGTGAATACCATATGATTTGTCAGTACTTCCTGGCTTTAATTTTCTAACAAAATTTATCGTTCCATCATCATTTTCAATTATATCTAAATGAAAATTTATTACACCAGGTAAATCTATTTCTGTTAATTGATGGTAATGGGTGCTAAACAGAGTTTTAATCTTTAATTGATTAAGTTTTTCGAGAGTAGCCATTGCAATGCTCTGACCATCGCTAGTACTTGTCCCTCTACCAAGTTCATCTATTATTATTAAACTTTTAGGTGTTGCATAGTGCAAAATTTTTGCGGTTTCTGTCATCTCTATCATAAAAGTGCTCAATTTTCTAGCAAGATCATCTGAGGCACCAATACGAGTGAAAATTTGATCTATTATTCCTAATGTGGCAGATTTAGCTGGCACAAAGCAACCTATCTGTCCAATTAGACAAATTAAAGCTACCTGTCGTAAAAAAGTACTTTTTCCAGCCATATTAGGGCCGGTTATCATTAGAAGATGGTCAGTACCATTATCTAAATAACAGTCATTTGGAATAAACTTCTCTGTTATGTTTAATTGTTCAACAACGGGATGTCTTCCTTCCTTGATTATAATTTTCGAATCATTATTTACAACGGGCCGGCAATAATTATACTTCTCAGATATTTCTGCATAACAGGCTAATACATCGATGATTGCAATGTTTCTCGCAGTTTCAAGAATACTTTCAGTTTCTTTTTCAACTTGTTCTCTAATTTTACAAAAAATTTCATATTCTAAATCATTTACCTGGTCCTCAGCATTTATGATTTTATCTTCGAGCTTTTTTAATTCTTCCGTAGTAAATCGTTTCGCATTTTTCAAAGTCGCTCTTTCTATATATTCCTCGGGTACCCTTGAAATAATTTGCAGTGTTCTTAAAGTTATTTCAATGTAATATCCAAGAATATTATTATAACCAATTTTCAAACCAGAAGTTAATTTCCATAGCTGTTTCTGTTCTTCTTCGTACTTTAAAATAAATTTCTTCCCATTATTTAATATATCTCTTACATTATCAACGTTCTTATCATAACCATCTTTGATGATATTTCCTTCTCTTATAGTTAATGGGGGATCTTCATTTAGTGATAGGGCAATAAGCTCCTTGACTTGATCAAAAGTGTTTATATTTTTTGTAAAGTGTGAAATTTCTGGAATATTTGCTTTAACTAATAATTCCTTGATTTTGGGGATTTTTTCTAATGAATTTTTAATATTAATTAAATCTCGTGCATTTGTTCTACCTATATAATTTAATTTGTTAATGAACCGTTCAAGGTCACCCAATACTTTTAGCTCTTCTCTTAATTCAGACCTTAGGAAGATGTCATCTTTAAATTTCTGAACTATATTTAACCTATTGTTAATTTCCTCGAGATCAGTTAGAGGTTGTAGAATGAATTTTCTCAACATACGTGCTCCCATCGGTGTATGTGTATGATTGAATAAGTTATAGAGGGTGAAATCTTTCCCTTTTTCCCATAAAGAATGAATGAGTTCTAAATTTCTTTGGGTGACGTAATCTAAATGCATTATGTTGTTTTCTTGGATCACATTAATTTTAAAAATATTAGGTACCACATCTCTCTGTGTTTCCTTTAAAAATGCCAAAAGCCCCCCCGACGCCTGAATCGCCATTTCATGCCCTTCTAATCCAAATCCTTCTAAATTTGAAACCTTAAAATGACGTATTAAAACAGAGTAGGCTTCTTCATAAGTAAACTTGAATTCTTCATAGGTTTTAATAATCGCCTCCGTAATGTCAGTTAATATTATAAAGAATCTCTCATCTTGTTTAAGTCCAGATGGAATAATCAATTCTGCAGGGTCATATTGAGAAAAGATACTTAACAATTTCTCCTGTGGATCATCCTCTTTGGACAAAAACTCAGTCGTAACAAATTCTCCTGTTGAAATATCAGCAAAAGCTACAGCAAAACCTATTCTTTCTTTAACCATAGATGCGATATAATTATTCTCATTTGCATTTAGCATATTCGGTTCGATGACAGTACCTGGCGATAATATTCGAGTAACCCCTCGCTTCACGATCCTACCTTTAACTGTTGACGGATCCTCTAATTGATCAACTAATACTATAGTCTGATTAAGATTCATGAGATTATTAAAGTAATTATGACCCGAGTGATGAGGTATCCCTGCTAAAGGGACATCTCCTCTTTTTGTTAATGTGATTCCAATGAGTTGGGAAATTTTAATCGCATCATCATAGAAAAACTCAAAAAAATCTCCCATTCTATATGCAATAAGAAATTCTGGAGGAAACCTTTTGCGAATTGAATACCAATGCTTTAACATAGGAGTCAGTTTCTTTTCGTCTATTTCCTCCATAATCTGCTCACTTGAGAATTACACTAAATGATGAAAATCCATATTCAATTATAACCGTAAATCCATATTAACTCTAATTGTTAAAAATTTAATAAGGATAATAAAAGAAATTACTAACGTCTTTTATTATTCTTAGGACACCTCCAAAATATTGAGAATTTTTCTTTTTTTAGAATCGTAAGATAATTAAATTTGAATCTCTTAAGATCAAATAATTTCAATTTCTCTTAATAAAAGGAATATGCCAGAAAAAATAAAAGTTGCTATTGTTGGGATAGGCAATGCCGCTTCTGCTTTAATTCAAGGTATTGAATATTATAAGATAATGCCAGACAAATCTGGATTAATACGTTCAACACTTGCGGGATATCACATTTCTGATATTGAAATAGTCGCAGCTATTGATATATCAGAAAAAAAAGTTGGAAAAGATATTTTTGAAGCAATTCAGGAAAATGAATTGGACATAGTTGTTGACTTACCCAAAGGAGTCAGTGTTCCTGTCGTAATGGGAACTCCTTTGGATGGTTTCATCCCGGAAACTGAAAGCATTATCAGACCTTCCAATCAAAAACCTGTGGATATTGTGAATTATTTAAATTCTTCTAATGCAGAGATCTTGTTATGTTTATTACCCTCTGGTGCAGAAGAGGCTGTAAAGTATTATGCAAAGGAAGCTATAAAAGCAGGTTGCGCATTCATTAATGCTACTCCCACAGAAATTGCGACTGAACCAACGTTTGAAAAATTATTTGAGGATGCAGGGTTACCTGTTATTGGTGATGACTTACAAGACCAATTCGGAGCGACGATTTTACATAAAATGATCCTTCAGCAGATGTTAGATAGAGGAATAGACATTAAAGAGAGTTATGCCCTTGATGTAGGAGGAGGCTCTGAAAGTTTAAACACGATTTACAGATCACGTGAAATTAAAAGAGAAATTAAAAGTATGTCCGTGGCAGGAGTTTTAAACATTAAGGCTCCAATTGTGGCAGGAACCTCCGATTGGGTTGGGTTTCTCAATAATAAAAGGAACTCTATGCTTTGGATTGTTGGTAAAGGATTTTTGGGATCTGAAATCATCATGGACATTAAAATTCAAACAGAAGATGGTCCTAATGGAGGTTCTGTCCTAGCAGATGTGATACGTGCAACAAAAATCGCTATTAATCAAAATGCAGTAGGTTCTATAGATGAGATATCTGCCTATGGTTTTAAAAAACCGCCAAAATCTCCTAAGAATCCAACAGAAGCCAGTCGAAATTTAGCGAATTTTATTTTAGGTATAAATAGGAGGAATAGTGCTCATGATTAATAATTCTACAAGAAAAGAAATTCGAATAGCTATAGCAGGACTCGGAAATTGTGCATCTGCATTAATACAAGGAATTGAATTTTACAAGAATATCGAAGAAAATGACCTGCATATTAATGGCTTAATCAATCCTAGCATTGGTGGTTATCTTCCTTGTCATATTAAGGTAGTGGCAGCTTTTGATATTGGGATATCAAAAATTAATAAAGATGTGGCAAAAGCGATCTATAGTGAACCTAATTGTTGTCAGATAATCATTCCTTCAGAACATATGCCAAAAGAGGGAGTAATTTGTTATCCAGGACCCATATCAGATGGATGCTATGAAAGTGAGGATGGAAAATTATCAACTTTAGAATATTTCAAGGCCTATGATGAAAGGAAAGTCAAACCTGTTAATATAGCTCAAGTACTAAGAGATAATAAAGCTGAAATCTTAATTAATCTTCTACCTGTTGGCAGTTATGAAGCGTCAAGAATATATGCTCAAGCCGCTATTGATGCGGGGTGTGGATTTATAAATTGCATACCTGAATTTATTGTTTCTGATCATATTACTGATGATAAAGATTGGGTTGCTGAATTTGAAAAGAGAGGGTTACCGTGTGCAGGAGACGACATTAAATCTCAAGTTGGTGCTACTCTTACACATAGAGTTCTAGCAAAGATGTTTTTGGATCGTGGAGTGATTTTGAATAATACGTATCAACTAAATATAGGAGGGAATGGTGATTTCTACAATATGAAATTTGAGAATCGTCTAATTACAAAAAGAAAATCGAAAACATCTGCGGTAACATCTGTATTTCCATATCCCATTAATTGCAGAATCGGACCTAGCGATTATGTACCATTTTTAGAAGATAAGAAAATTTGTTATATTAGATTAGATGGAACTACCTATGGGAATTTACCATTGGTTATGGATGTAAAACTTCGAGTCGAAGATTCACCAAACTCTGCAGGTGTAATATTAGATATTATTCGTGTAATGAAATTAGCATTAGATAGAGGAATTTCAGGACGTTTAGAAAGCATTAGCTCCTTTAGTTTCAAACATCCCCATATTCAACCACCCTCCGACGTAATTGCAAAGCAATGGGTAACAGAATTTATCGAAGGTAAACGAGAGAGATAAAAATTAAGATAGACAATAATGATATTAAGAATTGAATTAATATTTGGGAAAATTTCATTTTAGATGTTTTTCTAACCACACATACATATCTTGATAGACTTGAGCTCTCCCTTTTTCATTCCATAACTCGTGCAGAAAACCATCATACTCCTTATATGTCTTATCTTTACTTTTTACTATGTTATATAATTCTTTAGCTTTTGTTTTATCAATAATTTTATCATCTCCTCCCTGCATAATCAACACTGGGCATATTAAATCCGATGCATTCTGCATTGCCCATTTTGTGGATTTATCAATTTCAGCTGCTGATTTGGCAGTAATTACATCTATTTTATGCTTATCTGTAATGTGAGACCGCAAAACTTTCAAATCACTTGTTAATTGATTTTGATCAATCAAATTATTTAAAACTTTATTAGGTGACAACTTGCTAATAGTTTTGGATATTGATTTAATAACTTTCTTCCCCATCGATAATTGCAAATACATTCCTAGCATTGGGGAAGATAACAACACACCTGGTAATGCAGGATGACTAATAGCAAAAATTAAACTTACTAAACCTCCAAAAGAATGACCCATTAGGAATATTTTTTTGTCCTTTGCAATCTCTTGAACAAAATCCATAAATAGGATTATATCTTTTTGAATATGATCCATACTATCGATATCTCCTGGCAAATCGCCAATATTCCGATAATGTCCTCTTAAATCAAATGCATAGGCTGCATATCCTTTCTCTGTTAAATATTCTGCAGGGAGTTTTATCCTATCTGAGTGGGTACCCCACCCATGAACTGCAACTATATAAGCCTTAATTTCTCCACTTTCTGGCAACCAGCACTGATAAAATAACTCTTTTAACTCTCTTCCTTTAAAATATCCCGTTTCATTTTTCATGGTATTATCACTTTACATATATAATTAAAAAGAAGATAAAACAACTATAAATTATTATATTATAAACTTCATATATCCTTCCCTTTAATTTGGTTCTATTTCAATCTTCATTAAATATTATCGGTGACCATAGAACTTTAAAAAATTTTATTTAATCGGTAAACTTCATAATAAATAACCTTAGCTCAACTTTCTTTAGTTTGTTATATGAGTGAAACTGACGTTATAGAAATTATTATACACGGACGCGGTGGTATGGGAGCGGTTACTGCTTGTGAAATTATTGCAGAAGCTGCCTATCTGAGTGGTAGTTTTACTGATGTACACGCATATCCTTCATTCGGAGCAGAAAGAAGAGGTGCTCCCGTTCAAGCCTATGCTAAACTTTCACGAACGGGTACTATATGGGATCGAGCACAAATTGAGAATCCGAACATATTAATAATCTTTGACGAATCTGTTTTAAATCAAGAGATTGCTTCTACACTTAGAGAAAATGGGATTTTTATCATCAATTCTGAAAAAGATCCAGAATTTTTCGTTGGTAGGTATAATTTAAGCCAGAAGATTAAAATTGTTGTTGCAGACATTAGTAAACTAGCAATAGAGAAAAATTTGACTATTGATGGGAATCCCGTAATAAATACGCCAATTCTTGGACTACTGTCAAAGGTTTTACCTGACTTAAAGCTAGAAAATTTAAACACTGTGCTTATAAAAAGAATGGGTGAAAAATTAGGAAAACTTAACTATGATTTAGTAGAACAAGGATATGAGTTAGCAAAAATATTATAAAAATATGAAACTCTTCCTCACTCATTTATTTGGTAGTTTAACGACAAAGGTACTTCCCTTATGTCTGCCTTCTGATTCTGCTCTTATAGACCCTCCATGCAAATCAACAATTTCTTTAGAAATAAATAAGCCAAGCCCTGATCCTTGGATGTCAATATACTCTAAACCTTCACCATATCTCTCAATCTTTCCAAATCTAGTAAATATTAATTCCATTTCTTCTTTTGTTAGGCCAACACCACTATCTTTAACATGAATATTAACCCAATCTCCATTTTCTAATAACTCTATTGTTATTTTTCCTTTAGGGGGAGTGTTTTTTATTGCATTTAGAAGTAAATTAGTGATTACTTGCTCTATTCTTAATTTATCAATATTCAGATAATGATTTTTTGGAAGTGTTAATTTTAATTGAAGGTCTCTCTCTTTTATTAGAAATTTCATTTGTTCCGAACATTCTTGAATTAATGCTGTGATATCCATTAATTCCTTTTCAAGTTCGAATTTGTCATATTCTATCCTGGTAATATCTAACAAATTAAGTACTAAGTGATTTAACTTTTTTCCACCCTTTTCTATTAATTGAATTAATTCTAGCACTTCTTCTCCTAATTGTTCTTTAAATACAGTAAGTAAAATTTCAGAACTGGCAAAGACAGACACTAAGGGTGTTTTTAATTCATGAGATACTCTTGAAATTAAATCTTTTCTTATTTGGTCTAACTCTTTTAATTTTTGAACCTCCTCTTTTATTAGAAGATCTGCTTCCTTTCGTTTAGTTATGTCATGTAAAATAACCTGGACTATGGTTTCATTACCTATCTTCACTAAAGAGGCTTGCAAGTTTACCCAAATGAGGTTTCCACTCTTTTTTTTCAGTTGAATATCTATGCGGTGTAAAACTTCTCCTTTTAAAAATCTATTAAATAAATCGATTAGAGTTGAAAGAAAATCGGGATGTATAATTTCTAAGCTTCTGAATTCTCTCCCTTGAAATTCACTCTTTTTATATCCACTTATTTCTTCTGTTGCTGGATTGCAATCGATAATTTCACCTTTAGAATTAATTAGAATTATTGAAAAAGGGGAATCCTCAAATAAATATCGATATTTTCCTTCGGATTCTCTTAATCTCTGTTCTGCTAATTTTCGTTCAGTAATTTCATTCCCTATGCCTAAAATGGCATAAATTTTACCATTCTTTATTAAAGGGATTGCATATGTTTCAACGTAAATAAACGTGCCTTGCTTTGTCTTAAGCTTATATTCACTTCGGATTGTTTGTTTCCCTTTTTTTCTAATTTCATTTGTGACTTTTAATGCTTTAAGCAAATTCTCTTCATCAAGTAAGTCAATGAATGAAATATTTGGAATTTCCTCTCTCTTATATCCAAGTGCTTTTAAAGCAATTTCATTTGCGTCAAGAAAGTTACCCCTAAAATCATTGACGTAGATCATGTCCAAGGAATATTCAAATAAATCCTTATATTTTTCTCTAACTTCTTCCCTATTATATTTCATTACATCGTATCTCTTATTTGATTTAAATAAATCATAATTAGGAAGGTAATTTTACATTAAAAGTACACCCTTGATCTCGACCACTGGATTCTGCCCAAATCTGTCCTTCATGTAAATCAATGATTTCCTTAGAGATATACAATCCTAGTCCGGATCCTTGAATATCAATATATTCTAATCCTTCTCCATATCTCTCAATCTTTCCAAACCTGGTAAATATTCTATCCATTTCTTCCCTCGTTAAGCCAATACCAGTGTCACAAACAGCAAATTCAGCGAAATTCCCGTTTTTAAATAACTTAATTGTTATGGTTCCATTTGGAGGCGTGTTTTTTATTGCATTTGATAAAAGATTCAATATTACTTGTTCAATGCGAACTTTATCTATTTCTAAATTTACATTATCTTGAATATTTAGATCCAAATTTAATTGGCGATTTTTTATTAAATACATCATTTCATTAATGCAATTTCTCACAACATTCCCAAGATCCGTCATCTCTTTTTTTAATTCAAATTTACTATATTCTATTCGAGTAATATCTAGTAAATTATCTACCAAATACCTTAATCTCCTCCCTCCTTTTTCAATCATTTCAATTAATTCTTTTACATCTCCCTTAAGCTGTTCCTTATAAAGATCTAATAATAACTCGCTTGCTCCGCACACTGAAACTAGAGGTGTTTTTAATTCATGGGAAACACGGGAGATTAAATCTTTCCGAATTTGATCTAATTCCTTTAATTTTTTAATCTCTTCTTGTATAAGTAAATCAGCCTTTTTCCTCTCCGTTACATCATTTATAATAGCTTGAATCACTGGAGTTTCACCTAATTTAAGCAAATTTGTCTGGTAGGTAACCCAAATTAAACTCCCATTTTTTTTATATAATTCAGCATCAAAAGGAGGTAGATGTTCACCTGATGCTACTTTATTAAACCTTTTAAGCATTGTAGGCAAATACTTTGGAGGAACTGCTGGTAGACTTTTGAACTCATGACCTATTAATTCACTTTCATTATATCCTAATAGAACTTCTGTTGCTGGATTGCAATAAATTACTTTTCCACTTTGATCAATAAGAGCTATAGAGAATGGTACCGATTCAATTAAATTACGGTATCTATTTTCAGAATCTTTTAATCGTTGTTCTAATTCAAATTTTTCTGTTATATCTGAGATTACCCCTTGGATCTTCGTGGGTTTGCCTTCAGAATCTGAGATCAGATGAGAATTTAACTGCAATACGATATCTTGACCATTTTTTTTTTTCGAGTGTACCACAAAATTCTCAATATGACCTTCTTTTTCTAATTCTATTAAATATATTTCACGTTCTTCAGGATGTTGCCAAAACTGTGATACATTTATTTTTTCCAAATTTTCAGTAGCATCAAATCCCAATATATAACTAAATGCGGGATTATAGTTTAATAAATCACCATTCCAATTAACTTGGTAAAACCCTAAATCTAAATTAGTGATCATATTTCGATATTTCAATTCAGATTCTTTTAACTTTAATTCTGATTGTTTCCGAGCTGTAATATCACGTACAATTCCTTGGATAACTTTCTTTTCACCAATATAAATTAGACTGGAAGATACTTCTGCAGGGAATATCTCACCATTTTTCTTTTGGAAATTAATTTCAAATCTTATATATCCATACATGGAAATTTCTTCAAAAGCTTTCTTAGATTCGACAAGCTCACTAGTAGGGTGAAGTTGGGCAATTTTAAGGGCAAGAAACTCAGATTTAGTATAATCAAATAATTCTACTGCTTTTTGATTAACATCTAGAATATTTCCATCCAAATCATGTAAAAAAATAGCATCATTTGAATGGTGAAACAAGTTTTTGTATTTTTCTTCAGACTCTTGTAATTCACTAGTTTTCAACCTCACTTTTTTTGTTAACTCCACTTTAAATTGTTCTTCAATCTCCTCTTCTTTTATCCTCTGAGTAATATCCCTTATAATTCCGTAAAAACCGATTTTCTTCCCTTTAGAATCATTCTTTAAATATACTGAGGCTTCTAAAAATAATTCTGCTCCCTTTTTGCTTAAAACCTGAAATTGAAATATATTTTGTTGAATCTCTGTTCGAAACACATCATTATAGGTTTTAAAAACTAATTTACCTATCTTCTCATTTTTCATCAATTTATTATAGCTTTCACCAATCAATTCTGCTCGTGAATATCCAACAAATTCACATAGTGCATCATTCACAAATGTAAAATCACCATTTAGATCAACTTCATAATAACCTTCTTTAATGTTTTCAACTAAACTTTGGTATTTTTCTTTTGAATCTTTTAGTGTTGATTCAGCGATTTTCCATTCTGAAATGTCTCTTAAAATTAAAAGAAATCTTCTTTCCTCCTTATCTGATAATCGTATTACTTTTCCATCAAACCAATTGTAGTTACCTTCCTCATCTAAAATTCTAATAATAGCTGAATTTTCTTTGATTTTGTAAATTGCATCTAAAATTTTGAATAACTTATTGAATTCGTCAATATCAATGAGATTTTTTACATTGCTACCTAAAAGGTCATCGTTAGAATATCCTAATATTTTTTTAAAGACAGGTTCATTAATATATTCGATTTCTAAATCACTGTTTAGGATACAGATTAAATCATTAACACTTTCAGATATCTTTAAGAATAGGTCTTTTGAAAACTCCACTGTAATTCCTTAATGCTATTTTTTTATTGAATTAAAAATTTGACATAAAACCGACTTGGTTATGTCAATATCCTTAAACTCAATAAATTTTTCATATTTGACTAATACAATATTTAGTATTTAATTTTTTTTTAAAATCCTCATGTTCCATTAATCGTAACGGTTTGATTGAATGATTGAAATTCCCCAAAATCTCTTATTTAAGTAAATGATAAGAATTAAAAATTTCGGTACTTTTGATTTTATACAAGAATCTAATTTTTGATGATGATATGACAGAACCAAAAAAAGATTACCAGAAAATTTTAGGCTCCGTTCAGAAACCTGTTATTGGTGAAGCTGGGAAAACAGGGAGTTGGAGTTCTAAAAAGCCAGTAATCGATTTAACAAAATGTATACCCGTTAAATCCGGAAAACCTAGCTGCTTTAATTGTTGGCTTTATTGCCCGGAAGCTGCTATTTCAAAAACGATTCCTCCTAAAGTAGACTTGATTTACTGTAAAGGATGTGGTATCTGCATGGAAGAATGTCCTGTCAAGGCTATATCTATGGAAGAGGTGAAAACCGAATGACTTTATCTAAGCAAAACACTGCTAAATCGGATGAGAATATTATAATTTTAACAGGAAATCATGCTGCGGCTCATGCATTTAGACAAGCGAAGGTTGGTGTTATCTCTGCTTACCCAATAACTCCTCAGAGCCCTGTAGTCGAAAAAATTGCGGAATTTATAGCTGAAGGCAAACTAAAAGCAAGATTCGTAAAAGTAGAATCTGAACATAGTGCAATGGCTGTTTTGTGTGCAGCTTCAGCTACAGGCTCGAGAGTGGGAACCGCAACTTCTGCTCATGGTTTAGAATTAATGTATGAAATGTTACCATGGGCAGCAGGAAATCGATTACCAATAGTTCTTAATTTAGCAACTAGAAGTTTAGGCGCTCCTTGGTCTGTTTGGACCGACCATCAAGATTTTATAACGATTAGAGATGTTGGCTGGATTCAACTATTTTGTGAAAATAACCAAGAAATTTATGATACAAATCTTCAAGCATTTAAAATAGCAGAAGATGCCAGAATATCGTTACCGGTTGCATGTGCTTATGATGGATATGTGCTTTCACACACCGTTATGCCTGTAAAATTAGAAGATCAAAAAAAAATTGATAATTTTTTACCAGAGCTTAAGCCTCATATTAATTTAGCAGATATTTCAACAGTTAAAGGAGTAGATCCTGTAACAACTCCCCATATTGTTAAAAGAGAAGAAGGTATTGCCCCAGGATATTATGAATATAGATATGCCTTACAAAAATCATTAGAAAATTCAATTAGTATAATTAAAGAAGTTCATAATGAATTTGCTGAAAGTTTTGGGAGATCTTATGGAAATGGAATATATAAAGAGATTTCAATTGATGATACTGATACCATTATTTTCGGAATGGGTTCTGTAGCTTCTCAATCTAGAGTTGCGATAAATAAACTTAGATCTGAAGGTCTGAAAGTAGGTTTGATAAGTCTTAAACTATTTCGACCATTTCCAGCCGAAGAACTGAGAGAAGTTCTAAAAAATAAGAAAAATATAATTGTATTTGACAGAGATATTGGATATGGATATGAAGGTGTTCTTTCATATGAATTAAAAGCAGCTCTTTATGGATTGAAAGAGCGACCAAATATTAAAGGTTTTATTGTTGGTTTAGGCGGAAGGGATGTTAAAACAGATCATATCATATCTGGTGTTCACAAAGCCTTAGAGGATTTTAATAAAGGTACTTTTACAAATAAAACCGAATTTCTAGGACTAAGATTAGATGAATTAAAGGATTATGATGAATCAACATATTTTAAATGAGGTTGAGCTAGAGTGGTAAACACAATTGATCTTCCTGAGGAAGAATATATTTATCCTGGCACTCGAGCTTGTGCAGGATGTGGTATGGCTTTAATTTATAGAATTGCTCTTAAAGCTTTAGGCTCAAAAACAATAATTACTGTACCTGCATCATGTTTAACCGTCTTACATGGGATGCAGGGTTTTTGCACAACTAAAATTTCTGTATATCATACTCCGTTTGCAACTACTGGTGCAGCGGCATCTGGAATCCTTGCATCTTTAGAAGATAAGGGATTAGCGGATGAAATAAATGTTCTTGCTTTTGCGGGTGATGGTGGTACAACAGATATAGGGATTCAAGCTTTAAGTGGGGCAGTTGAACGAGGTACTAATTTTATTTATGCTTGTTATGATAACGAAGCTTATATGAATACTGGTGTTCAAAGGAGTGGTTCAACCCCATATGGTGTTCAAACAACAACAACTCCTGAAGGGAAATTGGTTCATAAAAAAAACATGCCTAAAATTTTAGAAGCTCATGGGATCCCTTATGTAGCTACTGGTAATGCATCATACCCTCTTGACCTATATGATAAATTTAAAAAAGCTAAGGATATGAAAGGACCAAAATATATCCACATTCTTTCACCTTGTCCCCCTGGTTGGGGATATGAACCAAAAGATACAATACTAATAGGTAGACTAGCAAATGAAACTGGTTTTTGGCCTTTATATGAAGTTATTAATGGAAAACTTGCATTATCAAAACCAAGTAAAAGGTATTTAGATTCTTCAAAACGAAAACCTATTAAAGAATACTTAGAAGCTCAAAAAAGATTTAAATCTATTAACGATGAGATTCTTAAAGCTTACGAAGAATACATTGATGCGATGTGGAAAGAAATCAGAAATCGCATCGAACGTGGATAGGTTTTTACTATACAAATAATAAAACTGGTTCTCTTGTTCTACTTAAGTTCACGTAATCCTATTACAGAAAAAGATAAAAATTTAATTTGGTTTAGATAATTAGATACCATATGCTAAGAACATTCATCTTTGATGATTCTAAATCTCATTGGGTAGAGGAAGAACACAATCTCTTATTAAATGACATTTGTGTTATATTAGATGAAGAGAAAGAATGTATCTATTTATGGAAAGGTCCTAAGAGTAATAAAAGACGCTATAGAGAAGGATATAAAAATGTAAAAGAATTGATAACTTATTTTCCCAATATGAATCTCCAATTCGTTCAATCTAAAAAGAAATTTCCCCAAGAAATTCAAGAAAGACTGAACTCTATGCTGGAACGTGAGGAACATCACACCCTTCTGTTTAGTAGATTAATAACTATACGTCTTTATCTTATCTTTTTACTAAATGCGATTTTGATCCCCCTAATCTCTTTACTGAATTTAAGTTCTTCCTTATTTTGGCCTGTCTCCAATGGAATTACTGCAGTTGATAATAAGACATTTGAATTATGGATATTTATATCAGAAGTTTTAACGCTTACAGCAATTATTCTTTTTGTTGTTAATATTATTATCGGGATTGTGGAACTTGAAAACCAAGTTATAACTTTCTCTATTGCAGGCTTAATTATAAATATAGGTTTATTCATATATTACACGTTTGGCAGTTACCTATTTTGGTTTCAAGCAGGTTCAACTTTCACTACCTTTTTAATTTTAAAAAATGATCTCCTTCTCTTTCTCTTTATTAATATTGCATTAATTCTCATTTTCGAAATCCCAAATATATATAAATTAATATCTTTTCTGAAATCCTATAGAAAATTTATTTTTTAATAATTGAATTAATGTGGAAGTCGCAAATCTTCTCAAAAGCATTGAAAAAGAGGATTATAGGATTTTAATGGCAATCGAAATTGGGATGAGAAGATCTGAATACGTAACTATTAACAATATAAGATTTTATTCAAGATATAAACTAGAAGAAACATTATACCGCCTAAAAAAAGTCCATAAACTTGATCTGATAATAAGAGATGCATCTAAAAGTGAAATTGCTTATACTTTAAACTCAAATGCATATGATTTGCTTGCGTTACATGCATTAGTAGAAAAAAACGTAATTAGTCAACTGGGACCGTTAATAGGAAAAGGGAAAGAATCAGATGTATATAGTTGCATGGATGATGTTGAAAACATTTATGCATTGAAGTTTTACCGTATGGGAAGAGCAAGTTTTAGAAGCATTAAAAAATATAGAAATCTTATAGGAGAACGAGGGCATCTTTCTTGGCTTTATATTAACAGACTTGCAGCTAAAAAAGAATTTGAAGCTTTAGAAAAGATACATAAACTAAATTTGGATACTCCAAGACCTATTGCATTTAATCGCCATATAATAGTGATGTCCTATCTAAGAGGAAAGGAATTAGTATACTATAAACGTATTAAAAATCCTACGAAAATATTTAATAAAATTATCAAACAGATGCAGATAATTTTTCAAAAAGCTAAAATGATTCATGGAGATTTAGGTGAATTTAATATTGTATTAGACGAAAAAGGAAATATATTAATCATTGATTGGCTACAGTGGGTTCCAGATACACATCCTAATGCGAATTCACTTTTAGAAAGAGATATTTCAAATATTTGTGGTTATTTTCAGAGAAAATTCAATGTCGAGTGTAATGTAGATAAAATTATCAGTAAATTTTTAAATAAATAGGTTAATTAAAGGTTGTTTTTATTTTCCCTTGAATAATTATATCTTCAATATGTTCCTTATCGATAATTTCAAGGTCCTTCACCAATGGTTTTAATAACTCTAGTAAGTTCTGTAGTTTCGTTTCTTTTTTCAAGATAGAAAATTTGAGATCACAATTTTGAGTACTAACTCTTAAAAGTTCCTGAATTCCCTTCTTTATATGGGGTAAATTTTGAAATAGTGTAAATGAAAAAACGCAATTAAATGTATTTTCTCTAAATGGTAAATTCTCAGCATCTGATAAGATTAAATTGATATTTTTCTCTCGATTAGACTTAAAAGCCTTGATTTTATGCTTTATAAGCATATTCCATGATATATCCACTGCCACATATGTATATTTTAATGCTTTCTGGTACTCTGTCTTAAGTGAGTTGATGAATTCAAATAAGAGACCAGTACCACTACCAAGATCCAAAATTATTTTACCATTAATTTTATATCTATTTAAAACTAAACTGTATTTTTCTTCTTGGATTTGTTTATATCTTGAATCATAGAATTGAGCTGAAGAATTATAATCCATAATTATCTGATTCTTCTTATTTAATGCCCTCTTATGCTTCTCCACTATGAAAACCACAGAAATTTAATTTTACTATCTTTAATAACGATAATAAGGTTTTAATTGAAAAAAATTTATCTTTAAATTATCTTTTCAATAAATATTAATGTTATTTTTTAAAAGGTATAAAAATGTCAAATCGGAATAATGATCAACAAAGATCTAAAAACCCTCTCACCATACTTCAGAATGCTCAAAATTCAATTATTTTACTTAGACTAAAAGATGGAACTGAATATCGGGGTTTATTAAAAGAGATCGACGCTTACATGAACATGATTCTTGAAAATGCTACAGAATTATTAGAAGGCACCCCTGTTGCCAAATATAACGAAATCTTCATTCGTGGAAACAATCTTCTTTTCATAAAACCAGATGCATCTCAAATAACCTAATATTAGCACCTAATTAACTGGAAATATCTTTACTAGTTTGTTCTTGATTTTTTGAAATAAGCTTTCATTAATTAGGCAATTTATAATTCTAATAGTTTTGGAATTATCAGGTTATCTCTAATAATAGCATAGGATGCTGGATTTGGATAAATTCGTCCTCGATAGTTTTCTGATGAAAATATCGAAAGCAATTTTTTGTTGAAAAACCATCGATATCCCTCAGGGAAGCATTCATGAGCCCTAATAAGAAAATCAAATTCATTTCTTCTCATAAATATATTAAAAACATCTTCTCCAAAATATTTAATACCTTCTCCTCTAAAACTCCCAGTAAATCCATTTAATCCGTCCTTTGGGTCGTTCCACATAATTTGAAATAAACTAAATACAATAGATTTAAAAATTAGACCAATATTTTTGGTTTGCACACCTTTAATTTTTTTAAGAACACCAGTATCTTGAGGGATTCCGCCATGAAGACACAAAATTCTACTATTAACGACTGCACATAAAGGAAGAACATCATAAAACTTCACGATTTCATTAAACTTACTACGATCGTGAAATCTATTCATGAAATCCTGAAAAAAACCATATACTTTATTAATTTCCGCCGTTTCGTGGTTACCTCTTATTAGATAATACTTTTGAGAATGAAGGATTTTCAAAATTAATATAAACAATAAACACTCTAACTGATGGGGACCACGATCAACGATATCTCCTAAAAAGATGACTAGTTTTGGATTATTTTTTCTAATAAGCTCAATTAATTTCAACAGAGTCTTAAAATTACCATGTATATCTCCAATAACATAAACATCGTCAATCGGGCTTTTGGTATTAAATTCTAAAAGTAAATTTTCCTTCTCAAATATTGATATGACAGATTTCAGAATTCGAGAAATAACTTCAAAATCCAGATTAGATAATTTTTCTGGTTTGTTGAGAAGATCTTTATAAAACTCATTGTTAATCATTTTTTAACTTGCTCCAATCATGAATTATGAAACCATTCCTTATTTTTATACTCTTATTTTTAAAATAGTTTCTCTATTTTTATAAATAAGGAAATTTAAAATAAAAATAAAATTAACAGAAAAATCAAACAGTACTAGAGACCTAATCAAATTTAATCAGAGATATTGTCAGTGCAAGATTTTATAACTAACTTAAAAAAAGTAATTAGTGCTTTTGAAACCAAAAAGGATAATGAAAAAGCTGAGGAAAGGAGTTTAGGAGTAATTTACACTCCGAAACCATTAGCTGATTATATGGTTTTAAATATTTTCAAACTATATTTTAATGATCTTTTTAATTTTCCAGATATCTCTAACTCCCATTCTTATTTTAAATCAATTAAAAATATTATATCAAAGAATAAACAATTAGAAAAAGAATTAATAAAAAAACTCAGTACACTAAAAATACTGGATCCTGCATGTGGTACAGGTCGATTTTTGACTTCTAGCGCTGAAATACTCTATCAGTTCTATAGCATTTTAAATTCAAATTTAACTGATTATGCTATAAGAAGAAATATTATATATGATAATCTATATGGTATTGAGATTGATAAATCTGCTTTTATAATAACCAAATTGAAACTAGTATCTTGGTTGTTTTCTGGAAACAAAGAAAGCCAAAATTATACCTACGTTCCTAAGGTTAACTCAAATAATCTCGAGGAAATTGATCAAATAGTTGAAACTTTTCAAATTCGACCCAATATATCTAACTTAGATTTTCTATTAGAATTTAAATCTAAGAATTTTGATATAATAATAGGAAACCCACCTTATGTTGAAAATAAAAAAATCACTAATACAGACTATAAGAAAAAATTAACTAAAAGATTTGAATCAGCATATCGTTTATTTGATCTTTCTATCTTGTTTTTTGAGAAATCGATAGAAATATTGAAAGAAAACGAAGCGTACTTATCAATGATAACTACAAATAAATTTTTAGCAGCTGATTATGGGATACGTATTCGAAAGTTGCTCATGAATAAAACTGAACTTAAAGAGATTATAAATGTCTCTTCTCTGCCCGTATTTCATAAAACAGCAGCTTATCCTATAATAATATCATTTAAAAAATCAAAACCAAAAGAGAACAATACTGTAATAGTGAAAAAGTTCGAAGATTTGAACGATTTGTATGAAAATGGTAGCAATAACTCACAGCTATTACCTCAAAAATTGATAAAGAATGTTCCCTCATTCGTTTTTCCCATTGCTGGTGAATTCAACCTGATAAATTATTTATATACTAACTATAAACCATTCTCGGAAAAGATTAGCGATTTAAAAATATATTATAGACCATATGGGTTTATCAACTGGTCCAATCATCTCAACAAATTAAGTATTAAAAACTCCTCCAAACATACTCTTTTATTAATTGGAACGGGGAATGTGGGGAAATTTTGTATAAATTTTGATAAACCAATTAAAATCGCAAAAAAGACTACAAATATTGCTTATTTTGAACATCATAAAGAGTTTGGAGATGTATGGAAAGAATTCTCCGGACAAAAATTAATCTTCAGAGAAATAGCTAAGGAATTAACGTGTGTATATGACCCTGGATTATATACAAACTTAACTGGTTTGTATTTTATAAGAATTCCCTCATTTAATCAAGAACAACTATTTTGTCTCCTTACCATAATGAATTCACAATTAATGAAATTGGTTTTCACAACTTTATTTAGTTCTCTTCATTTAGCTGGTGGCTACTTGAGGTTTAATGGGAGTTTTATTAAAAGATTACCTATGCCAACAGGATTTCCTTTATCATTATCATTATTTGGAAGATTTTTACAAATTCTTTACCAATTGCAGTATGATCTAAATTCTCTGTATCCATTCGATAAATCTTGGCTTCCATTTTCTAAAGAGGATTTTCAAAGAGAAATCGCAGCCTTAATACTTTTTTATGATGTAGTATGTAATGCTTTGGTAAATCTCTTATATTTAGATGAATGCTATATAGAATCAAATCAAGATTTCATATTATTGAGGGAACTGTTATACTCTAAATCTATTACTGATAGTATTCAATTTAAATACCTCATACCTCGATACAAGGTAAAGAATTTCAGAACGTACTCAAAAGAAGAATTAATATTAACTTTAGATAAGATTAGGGATTTCAAGAAAAAAATAGTCGAAAATAAGAAGTTATTGTATCAAATAGACCATAGTTTAAATAGGGAAAAATTATAATACTAGATCCTTTCATTTTTGTAAGAACTACTCCTGTGTCTCTTGTGGATTCTTAATTAAAAAATAGTAAAATTAAATTTTAGCAAAGATTATATAACAAAAAAATGTAAAAATGAATATCGACAAAAGTGATAAACATGGCTAAAAAAAAGAGTGCTCCAGTAGAGGAAGAAGAAGATTATGAACTTCCAAAAGGAAAAGTTGATGAAGAAGGGGATGAAATTTTAGATTTAGACGATTGGAAAGATAATCTAGAAGAAGATCTTGATTACGATCTTGATAAAATCGAAGATGATATGCTTGTAGATGAAACGGAAGACGAATCGTTTGGTTATGAAATAAGTGAAATTGAAGCTTTAATGAGAAAAGTGAAATGTGCTCCATGTGCAGGGAGTTCAAGTAAACGAGATTGCAAAGTAAGAGACGATTTTGGATGTCCTCCTGATAAAGCAAAACTCTAAAGAATCTCTAAAAAAAGAGCCAAATCTTTTAATACGTTAGGTGTAGATTATTAAACATATATCCTCTATTATACTTTTATTTTTCTATTAAAAAGACTTATTTATATCATTAAATTTTACATTATTAGTGAAAAAAGTTGCTCTCCAATACCCATAAACGTGTAATCTTATTTATAATCGACTTATTATTCAGCTGGTTTATTTGGCGGGTAAATATATCTTTAGGAAATCCTTGTAAAACTTTAGCATTTACAAAATGTTTCATATTATCTACAACCACATTTTTAATTGTTTATACTCCTTTTGAAATATATTGGTCAATTAGGGATCTTTGGTATGATCGCTGGGCTCGTCTTTACCAAGAACAATTAGAAGAATCAAAGATAAGAATTGATATTCCTGAGGGATCTTTATCGGGGATCTTAATAACAAACAAGGATATCGTGAAATCTGACGCTAAAAATTCAATTGTTATAGTCTGCCATGGTTTTTCTGATACCAAAGAAACTCTTCAATATTTTTATTATCCTCTAGCTTATCAAGGCTTTACTATACTGGCATATGATGCTCGAGGAACAGGAAAATCTAAAAAAACTGGTAAAAGAAGTGAATTCTTGAAGAGAATTGAAGACTTTAATGAAGTTGTTAATTGGGTAAAACTCAACGAAAACTTTTCAGAGATGAAGATCCATTGTGTAGGGTTTAGTATAGGGGCAACAACCGTGTTAAATGGGGGGATCTCAAATAAAAGTATTGAGAAAATAATCGCGATCTCCTCAATGTCTCATTATAAACAAAATATCCCTAAATTCAATCCTATTGTGATGCTGAGTTACCTAATGAAGGGAATAAAGATTTTCCCCTCTGATGAAGAAAATAAGATTTTATCCCCCTACTTAATAATTGATGAATTAAAAAAAAAACTCTCTTTAGACGAATGGCGGGAGATCTCGAAAAGAATAATGCTTATACATTCTAAAAATGATCGAATAATTAAATTTAAGAATTTCAAAGAAAATAGAGAGCTTTTGGAAACACCCAACCAAAATGTCCTTATTCTCAGAAAGGGTGGTCATTCTCATAAAAAAAATGAATGTGCATTGGTTGGAGCGACACTGAATTTTCTGACTACATAGATATCATAATCCTTAAGATTCTATACGTTTTATTATAAATTTAAATATACTGTTCAAAGTTATATTATAAAGGTTCTACTAATAATGTTTCCAACCTAGACTGAAGCTATTCTTATTGTATTAGTCAAAATAGTGAGACCATCTCTTTTATTGACTCAACAGCTAATTTAATACTCATCTTAAAATATTTCATTTTTTTGTCAAAATAACATACATCTGATTTAGATTTTTCAATTTCTTCAAAAATATTAAAAAATTGTTTTTGAGACTCCAATTCCATTGAATAAACCCCCTTTCTTGTAATCGCCTCATTCATATTTACAAAACATCCATGGTTATGAAAATTATGATTAAATGCAGGAAAATATGTTTCCCACAATATATCACTTAAAGTATGATGAACATTTTGAGCCAATTTTTCACAGAACTCCTTACTTTTATTACTATAGCAAAAATAGAATTTTAATTTTCCTTGGTTGTTTATTACATATTCTTGAAGTTTTTCATACACTTTATCTAATTGCCTTATAGTTAAATTTATGTGAGTATGATCAGCATTAGGAGTGCATTTAAAAAATAGAGGTTTCCTAAAATATGGTATCTTAAACAGTTTAATTATATTATATACGATTCCCTCCTTAAGCCAGTGAGAAAATTTGTAATTGATTGATTCTTTCTGAAGATTATTTACTAAATCGGTTGAAAATCTCTCAAGAAGAGACGTTTCATGAAAATCTAGAATATAAATTTGAATAGCTTCTCTTAACCAATATGGCTTAAGCAAGTTTTTTATTATATTTGTATGTTCTGGAGTTGGATACTCACTTAAGCCATCTTTACTCCCCTTATATCCAGCTGCGAAAGTTCTTCTCCAGTAGCGATTTAAGTTTGTCCCGTTTTTAAGGTAATATCCTGATTTATTCTCTTGTCTGGGATGGATAAATCCATAAGGATTCATTAAAGGAGCGAAAATTAAGACTTGATCCCATTTTATAAAATTGTTGACTACGTTCTTAGATGTTTCAAGTAAATTCAAAAATTCTATTACTCCAAAGAGCCCATTATATTCATTGTGCTGTGCCCCTACAAAAACCTTTACATAGTTAACATCGTCAAGATCTGATGATTGAGCAATTTTAATAATTGGAATTTTACCTTCAGATGTTTGGAATTCAAAATAATTGATTTTTTCAGAAGAAGCAAACCTCTTAAGTTCTATTAAAATTTTTTCAAACAGTTTATGGCGATTATTAATATCCAATAATTCTTTAAGTAATTCTTTATTTATCATAGTCTAATCAATCATTGTATCCCAATCAGAGAAACTTACAATTTTTTGATAATTATTCACGATTTCAGCGAATAAAACACAACCAATACTAAACATGTTAACAAAGTCATCCTCTTCTAAATTGAGTAACATACAATTTTTTTTGGAAAATCCAATTCCTCGTTCTACTTCTATTTGGCCATTGTAACCAGATAAGTTAACTACAAATTCCTGTTTGTCCAAACCTTTAGTGAAAGTTCCGCGAGCGATTCTTGCTAATCCTCCAACGGGGATAATTTTATTTTTATTTTGAGCTAAATAGATTCGCAAATCAAAAGTATGCTTTCCTCCTTCCCAATCAATTAGTGAAAAATTAGCTTTTTCCTGTATAGTATAAGGATATGGATTACGGTTTTTCATGAATTTAGCAAAGAATTCTTTCTTGCTTTCTTCAATGATATATTTCAGGTTCTCTCCTTTTTCATCTACAGAAACAGGAATAACTCCTGCTCCTCCAGATCCCCCACTAGGCTTAATAATAAAAGGCTTTCGATATTTTTTTAAAAGAAATTTCAATTTACTGATTAAGTCATCTTCATTAAAGGCTTTAGTGAATATGAGGTACCTTAGGTTGTATTTCTTCAGTAAATGCTTACCAAAAAAACTTGCTAAATATGTTAAAGACTTATCATCAGTGATTTTATAAATGGGATTAATAATAATTGTATTTATTTTGAGAAAATCTTCTTCAATTTGACGATTAAAACTTTCATTGTTTACCCGTCTTGCAATCCCATCTCCTATTAAAACACTAACCTTTTCCCCCTTATATTTAATCCAATTGTCAGAAAATGAGAGAGAGTTAGAGAGATGTCTATAATCACAAATTAAAAAAATAATTTTCGCCTTGAAATTGAGATGATAGTTATCACTATTGAATAACTCTACGGTATATCCGTCTGAGCCAAGTTTATTTCTAAAAAATTCTATCATGATTACTTTTTCATGAATTAGAGCATCATTAGTGGGTACTCCAACTAATATAAATATCTTTTCATCCTTTCTTGCATTTCCATTTATTGCTTGATAAATCGCATTAAGATATCCATTATATAATAACGATTGTTGTTTTTGAGTTATAATTGATAGGCCTCTATGTGATCCTCCATTAGTTTCTAAAAGAAAATATCTTTTTCCCTCAGGTTCATCAGATACCATGAAATCAATACTTCCAGAATAAAAAAGGGAATTCGATTTAAGATAATTTTCTTTATTTTCATCCAATATCTTTAATGTTTTATCTCTAATATTATCAACAAATTCATCTTCTTGGGAGGCTCTTAATTCCGCAAAAGAGACCAAATCAAGACCTAATGATTTTCCTAGATTGATTAAATCAAGATCTGAGTCGGAAATATTTGAAGACATTAATCTTAGTAATTTAGTGAGCAAATCCTCTTCCATAGGCACCACTCCATCAAGATCTTGAATAATATAATAATTCTATAACAATATATCAATTTAATTTTTTGAGTAAGAAAAGGTGAAAATAGATAACTAGATAATGGTTATGTTAAATTATCATAATGTTTATAAATATAAATAACCTTGATGATTACCCTTTGTGGATAATCTAAGACTCCCAAGCAAGATTTTTTTTACTTTCAGTTGTTGTTTATAAGTTAAGTTCGAATAGAGTAATATATAGTTTTTTTCAATATTTATTGTAAACAAAAGCCCTATTTCAACCAAATCAGAATTTTCTGTTAATAAACCAATGACAACATAATGATATGGGAGATTTATTAATTCGTTAATATTGAGTTCTATTTCGACTATTTCGTCTTTTTCTTTATCATAATCTGATTTTATAAACTTCATATCATTTAAAGGTATAGAAATTTTTCTAAATTCCTCGAATTTCTTTGAAAATTGACTTTGTCTTAAAAATCTTCTCTCGTCTTTGTCTTTTTCATAAAAATATTCATTTTCTTCTTTTAAAAGAAATACTTTTCTATCTTTTCTTAGATTTGAAGCATTTTTTTCAATTTCTTTTAATTCTTCAATTGATTCATCATGAAATATAATTAAGATGTCAGGATCCACTTCTTTAATGAAAAAATTCTTATATATTATTCCTGCTTCTGTTTTTATCCACCCATCAGTATCAACTAAAATATAATTGCTGTCTTTATGCTTAGCTAAGTAGTCTCTGATCAAATTCTTACAAGAAATAGAAACAATAAACTTATAATTTCCTTTAGGGAAGGTGGCTCCTATAAATTTAGTCTTCTCTTTATTAATATCTTCACTTGAAACAATATAATCGTCAATAGTACCTATGTTTATGGTAGTAGGAATATAAATAATTTGTTGTCCCAGATCAGAATCAAGATATCCCCCCTTTAATCCTTCTTTAGTAAAGCTATTCGCTAAATATTTGATTAAGGTCGTTTTTCCACTACTTATACCTAACACCATTATTTTTAAAGGAGATGTATCTTTCTTTTTCAGGTCTTTTAAAATTTCATCTTTAGTCTCAACCCACTTTGTAGAAATGGAATTTTCTTCTACAAGCTTTAAATTTTCTTCATTTTTTATATAGATATCTATTTCTGATTTTTCAACGGCATATAGGGGATAACATTGAGCGCTAGGTATAACTAAACTATTTAGTTCTATGGGATTAACTGTACTAGACGATGCTTTATTTTTGTCTGGAAGAAAAAGTTTTCCAAAAACGTCCACTTTTCCTTTTAATATCAAGATTCTTGCGGGACCTTTTACTAATAATGTTTTTCCCTTATCAATATTCTTAATCATGAGATATTCATCTAATGTACAAATTACTTTAAAAATATTGTCAATTACATATATTTATAATAAAATTATTTAACTCTAAAACAATCTGTTGATGATCTGGACTATTTAATATTGGATGATCATTATTCTCCAGCCATATCTTCCTTTTATCTTTTGAATTTATCCTATTATATATTTCATCCATACTTTGAGTTTTTATATCTGAATCAAGCCTCCCTTGGAGTAATAATGTCGGGCATTCCACCTTTGGTAGGGTATCTTTCATTTCTTTTATCAGTTTTTTCATTTTTGTCGCTATGTTAAGAGGGATTTTGCTATATCCCACCCATTTACCATTAGTTTCTTTTTCGAATTTTTCCTTACCCACAGAATAATATTTAATAAACAATTTAAAAAAGGGCACGAGCCTTGCAGCAAACCTCTTAATACCAATAGGAGCTGAAATAGTGAATATGCCATCTAATAGGATTTTACTAGCAAGGATAAGAGTAAGAACTCCCCCCATCGAATGTCCACCAACTATAATTTTTTCACATTTTTCGGTTAATTTGTCTATCTCATACCTAATTGTAGCTTTCCAATCATCAATAGCTACAAATCGTAAATCCTTAGGAGTTGTACCATACCCTGGAAGCAATGGAATATAGATTGTATAACTAGATATTTTATGCAAATCTTCTGCTAATGGTTTAAGATCAGCACAAGTACCTCCACCCCCGCCGTGAATCATTAACACACCAATCTTATTCCCTTCAAAATAAAAGGGACCTGCCCCAGGTATTATTTTTGAGTCGTTTCTGCTCATTTTTTCACAAATAAAAACTTAAAATTTAGTCCACATCCTATTTATTTTCTCTGAGCTTTATAGCAGGGAATACACATACTATTACCATTATATAACATAAGCCTACTGCTCATAGTAGGCTCACCACAAATATCACATGGAACAGATTCTTCTATCTCAGCTTGACTTGGAGGATTGAATTCTATTTCTGTTATTGTAAAGAAATCTTCAGGTTTCATTTTCAAGATTTTCTGAATTCTTTCGAGTTTTGACATCTTTTTCCCACCAAACTTTTTTTCTTTTACCGATAACTTTACTCCTTTCTTAGTTTCACGATTATAGAAACTATAATTTAATTTTCCATAATCCTGATGAATTAAATTTCCTTTTCCATATGTGCATCCCAAAAGACTCTGGATTGCGTCCACAGAACAATTATCATTCTCAACAACCGCAACGATTTCCTCATTGGGAGAATATTTAAATCCATTATCCCACAAATATTTAGCCGCTAGTACACCTATAGCCAAGCCGGGACATATATGTCCGTGAAATCTTGAAGCCTTTTCCATTAAATCATTAATTTCCATGTGAACTTGTAAAACTTTTATTTTTGTTAAATTTCAATTATATAAAATATTACATATTTTAAATATATTTAATCTAAAACTCTTTAATACTAAGTTAGGCTTAAAGAAATGAAGTTCTTGTTAGATGCAATGCTAGGGAAATTAGCGAGATTTCTTAGAATATTTGGCTATGACACAATATATGCTAATGATTTAATTAGTATATTTAATTTAGATCCAATCCCGGATCAGAAATTAATAGACTATGCTGAAAAAGATCATAGGATAATTATTACAAAAGATTACTCCCTTCATAAACAATACTCTGAGAAAAGTATATTTTTGGAGGGAAAAGGAGTATATAATTACTTGGCTCAATTAAATAAACGATTAGGACTGAAGTTTGAATTCAATATTAAGCAAGCGCGATGTTCAAATTGTAATTCCACATTGAAAAAGGTTGAGGATAAAAAAAGTATTAAAAATCTTGTTTTAGAAGAAACTTTCACTCATTATCATGAATTCTTTCAGTGTAAAAATTTAAAATGCAATAAAATTTATTGGAAAGGCTCTCACATTGAAGATATAGAAAAAAGATTGGAAAAAAGCAATATTTTTACATAAAAAAATTACTCAGAAGTCTTGGAAAAATATTTTGCTTTTATTTCATTGAATCTTTCTTTAGTTTTTTCTGCAAGTTCGGTATAATTTCCTTTTATGTACATACCATAAGCTTGATTCAATAATTCTAAGCACTTACGATACTCTAAATTCTTAAAATGGTTATCTGCTAAAGTTACTAGATAATCCCCTTTTTTCTTGTAAAACTCAATAAATTGAGCTGAAGTATCAATTTTTTTATCCATTATATTTTAACTATTCCGAGGTAGTTTACACTCTAATCTAATGTATGTATTTAATTATAATTACTTAATTAAATATTTTACATTTTTCTATTATATCTTTTTTAGAGACGTTGTACCTTTCTGCGAAATTCCTCCATATCGATTACTTCGTTTTTTAAACGAGCTTCGTCAGCAGCAAAAGCCATTAGATGACTTTCTAAAGATTCCTTAGCAGTTGTTAAAAGATCCAATTTAGAGCCCTCCATAATTGAATTTAGGTATGCTGTAATAAATAAAAAATCTCCACCACCATGTCCCGCTGCTTGGGGAGAAAATTTTTGAGAATAGATGATTTTCTCTGTTCCAGAAAGATGATCATAAAGTGTAATTTTTTCTCCGCTACTATGAAATAATCCTATTAAAGTAGCTTTGGTACCATCAATTCTTAAAGTACGTCCCTCCCTTTCGCTAAAGCCATGCATTGTAAGATTAGCTGTTATCCCATTTTTAAATTCAATATTTACAACCTGGTGATCTACTACATCATTATCACAATGATAAACACATCTCCCATAAGGGCTTGACTTTAATATGTTTAATTTGGTTTTTTTGGAATAATCCTCTGATATCTCTTCAACGCGACCAGAATACAACGGTTCTACAGGCCATTCTCGATAATCAATTAATGTTCTTAATGGTTTAATGATATGCGATATTCCTTTAAGTAATTTTTGATGCTTAAGTCTAAGATTGGCTAATACCCTATACCATTTTATATTAGATTTCATTAATTCATGAGCTATTGGAATTATATCGACATATATTCGGGGAGCATAATAAAGACAAGTATCTTCTATAGGACATCCCTCTATACAGAACTCTGGGGCATTAATGGGGGATTTTTCTTTCCTAAAATGTTTTAAAGATCCAAAAGAACTTATACTTTTGGGATATGATCCAACTAACCAAAATAATAAGTCTAAATCATGGCAACATTTAGCGAGAACCATAGGTGATGATTGTTTTCTATTTCTCCAATTCCCTCGAACAAAACTGTGAGCCATGTGATACCAGCTTACATTTTCTCTATGTGAAATATTTATAATTTCTCCTAATTCACCAGCGTGTATAACTCTATGAATGGTAGAAAAAAATCCGGTATATCTTAACACATGAGCAATTCCTAATATTCTACCCGTCTTTTCTGCTTTTTTAACAATTTTAACACATCCTTCCAATGTATGAGCCATTGGT
Source organism: Candidatus Thorarchaeota archaeon (assembly GCA_048882645.1). Classification (GTDB taxonomy): domain Archaea; phylum Asgardarchaeota; class Lokiarchaeia; order Sigyniarchaeales; family SOKP01; genus Loki-b32. Next base: position 7,890 of record JBHLRJ010000018.1, on the reverse strand, counting down.
TTTTCTAATAGTATATCATAATTCTTCTCAAGCGCCATTAGAGTAGGTTCGATATGCATTTGATCTTGTGTAGAGATAATACAAACATCTGCAAATTTTGGCTTTTCTAATAATTGTTCCCAACTCTCATAACACTTATCAGCGGGAATTTCATGCAATTTCGCAAAATTTTCTCTTCTAAATTTTATTGGTTCTGCAACTGCAATGATTTTCAATTTATCTGGATGAGTAAGACTGTATTCACCATATGTCGTCATTCCTCTATTTCCTGCTCCCAATAATAGTGCTGTTAAAGGAAATCTAATCTTAAACACCTTAAAACTTAATAATATCAAAGAGAAGTTTCAAATCCACGAAAATTTTACCTCCTCTACTGTTATGAGGAAAGAAGTTAACTAGTTTCCTTTTTTTTTTCATCTGCTTTCATTTCAAGTTGATCTCTGTATTTAAAAACGGTTTTTGCAATTTCTCCTATATATGTAAGAGTATTCATTGGTTTTCCACATTTACTACATTTAAAATCAAGCATCCCTTCTAATGAGATCATTGTTCCATTTTCACAAAAAGCGCATTGTTCAAAGGACCACCGATCAATAATATCTATAACTTCTTTAATAAATTTTTCATGTACAGGACCAGTCATGATAAATCACATATTATATTATAAATATCGTGCTCATTGTTATTATTCTTTTTCAAGATTTATATTACTTCCTTAGATGATACTAATTTAACAAAGTCTTAAAGCCCAAATACTTGTGGAATGAATCCTTCAATTAATAACTGATCTACCAAAACAACTGCAGTGATTGCTTCAACTACAGGAATTACTCTAGGTAAAATGCATGGATCATGACGTCCAGAGAAACTTATCTCCACATTTTCCATTGTTTCCACATTTACCGTTTTTTGAGGAATGCCAATAGAGGAAGGTGGTTTTACTGCTACTGTAAACTCAATAGGCATTCCAGTAGAAATTCCACCAATTATTCCCCCGGCGTCATTTTTAGTAGCTTGTATCTTACCATCTTTAACAATCCAAGGATCATTATGTTCAGAACCTCTCATATGTGCAGCTCTAAATCCTGCTCCAAATTCGATACCCTTTATACCCGGAATTGAAAATATTGCTTTACTTATGGTTGATTCTAGGCTATTAAAAATCGGTCCCCCTTTTCCTGCGGGGAATCCCTTGACAAAACACTTTATAATTCCACCGACTGAATCTTTTAAAGCTTTAACCTTTTCAACTAATTGCATCATGAGTTGCGATTTCTCTTGATCAATTGCTCGTATAGGAGATTGCTCTCTCATTTCTTTTAATACTTCAAGGTCACTTACTTGATAAACATTATTATCGACAAAATTTCCTACTCCTTTAGTGTATGCAAATATATTGATATTATATTTAAGTAAAATTTGTTTTGCTATAGCTCCAGCCATCACAAAGCCCGCAGTAACCCTCCCGGAAAATCTTCCTGAACCTCTAAAATCAGAAAATCCTCCATACTTTTTTAATGCCGTATAATCTACGTGTGAAGGGCGTAGAATGCTTTTAAATTTTTCATATTCCGAAGAATCTACATCTTTGTTTTCAATCACTAAACAAATTGGTGCCCCGGTTGTTCTATTTTCGAAGATTCCGGATAAGATTTTTACTTTATCTTCTTCTTTACGAGAGCTTGTAATAGAAGATTGTCCAGGTTTTCTCATATCTAGCTGTTTTTGAACAAACTCTAAATCTAACTTAATTCCCGATGGGATTCCTTCAACTACAATGCCAATTAATTTGCCATGACTCTCTCCGAATGAAACTATTTTAAAAATTGTACCTAAAGAATTATCAACCACGATAATCACATCTTTTAAAACTTAATTATACAATATTATTTAATTAATATTATATCTATTATTATCTATTTATTATTTAATGGAAATAAAGACGTTAACTAGTAATTTAAATGGTGAAATAACAGCACCCGGGTCAAAAAGCTATTCACACAGAGCTTTTATTGCCGCTAGTCTTGCTAAAGGTATTTCTATAATTAAAAATCCTTTAGTTACTGGAGATGTAGAGGTTACAATTGAGAATTTAAAAGCATTGGGAGTTAGAATATTAAAATCAAGTGATGACTCTTATATTGTGAAGCAAGATAAAGACTCATTTAAGTCGACAGAAAAACCTCTTGATTGTAAAAATTCCGGAACATCTTTTAGGATATTTAGCGCTTTAAGCTTATTAGTTGAAGGTGGACTTACATTAACGGGGGAATTTTTAAAGCTAAAGCGACCAATTATCCCACTCCTCAATGCTCTGGAAAATTTAGGCGCTAAATATAAAATAATGGATGATAGTATCATGATAAAACGTAAAAAAATTGTATGTAATAAACTTAGAATCCCTGGAAATATCACTTCCCAATTTATAACTGCCTTATTATTCGTTTGTCCATTAATAAAATGTAAGGATATTGATTTTATTGAAATAGAATTAACAACTCCCTTAGTTTCTAGCCCTTTTGTTAAAATTACCTTAGATGTCCTAAACCATTTTGGAATTAATATTCAAGAAGATCCACTTGAAGGAAGGTATTACATTACTAATGAACAGAATTACAGAGCTCAATCTTACGATATTCCCGGAGACTTTTCTTCATCAGCATTTATTATTGCTGCAGTAGTCTTATCAAATAGTTCTACCAATGTTGTGATAAATAACTTGAATATACAGAACAACCAAGGAGATAAAAAAATTATAGAGATTTTAAGAGACATGGGTGCTAATATTGAAATCAATGAAATTAATAATCAAGTAATTATCTACGGTGATTTTACTAAATATCCTTTAAGAGGAATGGAGGTTGATTGTAGAGATATTCCAGACTTATTCCCAATTCTCTCAGTTGTCGGAGCCTTTGCTGAAGGTAAAACCGTTCTTTATAATGCCGGTAATTTAAGACTTAAAGAGAGCGATCGAATTTCCTCTATGGCACGAGAATTAAAGAAAATGGGTGTAGATCTGGTTGAGGAAGAAGACAAACTGACCATATTTCACTGCGAACAATTAAATGGAGCCAATATTGATCATGAAAATGATCATAGAGTTGCTATGGCATGCACAGTAGCAGCATTATATGCTAGTTCAAGCTCCTATATGAGCAATGCTGAAATAGTAAAAGATTCTTATCCTTCTTTTTTTGATGATCTAGTAAAATTAGGTGCTTCTTTAAAAGTATAATAATCCTAGATATGATTATCTGAAACTTTTTTGCCTACGAGCACGAGCCTTCTTACCACCAAACTTCTTTGGCTCAGTTCGCCTCGAATCGCCACTCAATAATGAATCATCATATTCTCTGAAAATTCGCTCAAGAGTCTTTGTCCCAATAAATTTATGTATAGATTTCGCAATTGCCATTCTGATAGCGTCTGTTTGACCACTCACTCCACCTCCCTTAACCTGAACTGTAATATCGCACTTTTCTATCTTTGGATGAGTAGCGATTTCAAGGACTTCTTGGATTCTTAGACGAGCTATTTCTGGTTCATATAGTTGTAAAGGTATGTTATTAATTTTGATACTGCCCTTTGCTGGGTGTTTTAAAACAGCCCTTGCAATAGCTGATTTTCGTTTTCCTGATGCTTGTACAACCTTCATCGACATTGTTAATTAGGCCTCAATCTCTTTTTTATTCCATCCAATACGTACACAGAGGTTTTCTAAAGATATATATTTATTATAATAAGAAAGACGCTTTTTGTCTGCATTATAGATTTCAGTGGGGATTAATTTTTGATATCTCCCTTTAAAACGGTCAGGAATCTCAGAAATATAAACATGAACTCTTTTGAGAGCCTCTTTTCCACGAATTTTCTTTCTTGGAAGCATTTGTTTAATCACTCTTCTCATAAATGTGTCTGGTCTTCTTTCATGAAACGGTCCTCTCAAGGGATTCGTAGCAGTTGAGATCTTTAGTTTCGCTAAATATTTATTATGGATATCTCTTTTAGTTCCGCTTATTATTGCATCTTTCGCATTAATAATTACTATATAATCTCCCAATAATGCTTTCTTCGCTATCTGGCTGCAAAATCTTCCTAAAATTTTATCCGTAGCATCTATTAATTGATATTCAATTACCATAAGTGCTCTCCTCTCTTTTAGGTTTTAGTAAAATATTTTTACCCCACTTCCTTTTGGGTTTTTTTCTAACAATTCCTCAATCGAAATTAACTGACTTCCTGAAGATTCTATTTTTTTCCTTGCTGTGTTCGAACAATCTAAGCAAGCAATCGTAAGAGTATGATCTAAATCTCCCATTCCTAAGACTTTCCCGGGGATTACTATGATATCATTTTTTTTTTGTGTTTTTATTAATGCGATACAAATTTGGGGATACTCTGTTTTTTCTGGGTCCACTTAATTTTTTAGAGATTGTTCTCCATATTTTGATCTTGGTTTTCCATAAATCTCTAATTAATTTTCTTACATAGTAGTTGCTTGGACCTGTTATTTTATGAGACATTTCTGCGATCTACTCTCACTTCATTAAATCTGATCTCTTAAATTTATAATATCTTAATAATTTTATGTTATTTCACGATTCTACCTCGATATTCTCAAGGTTTTCAACAAATTCATCTATTTTTTCTAGGAAGATTTCAAATGTCTTCTTAATAACATCACTAAACGGTAAAACTCCGTCGCTTTCAATTGAGAAAATGTAAGTACTTTCTTTTGAAGTTACTTTTATAGCTTGCTCAAGACAATTATCTTCACAGGACTTACATAATGTACAAGTTTTCCAATAATCTTCTATTAGGATAGGAGCATTATTATTGGAGAACTCATATAATCGCTCAGGACACATTCTTGATACAATACATTTGTCTTGACATCCTTTACATTTACTAGGATCATAGTCTATTTCGGGATAAAATCTATAGAAAATATTAGAAACAGCCTGCCACTTCACATGATCTTTTGCCTTCCCCAAAATGGCATATGCTTCAAAAATTAACTGATTGTTCTTGTCAATTTTAACAATGGGTATTTTTGCGTCAACAGGTATTATTTTTGGATCATTTGATTTTAAGTCCCCTGAATATACTTCTAAAGGTGTATTAGTTGTGTTAGTTACTTCACAAGTTAGAGAAACTTGGCAAAGAGGGCATCCAAATCCTCCACATTCACAATCTTGAGGCAAATTATAGGTTTCTAAATCAGTGGTAAGCGGAATCATTGCTAATCTGTGAGATATTATTTCATCATACAATGGACTGTCATTTTTCAAAACGATAACTTCGTCTATTGCCATTACAGGGATTTCTGAGGTTATAATCCTCCGTATACTATTAGCTATTTCAATCGAAATGTCTTCTACCACAAATACAAGTTTACTATCAGTTTTTTCAAGAACTTTAATATCCATGATCTTCTAAAACAAGGTAATTGAAAACAAAATAGGAATATAATCGTAAATTCATCATATAAGATAAGTTTTATTGTATTTTATAAAAAATGAAACAAATGGAATGACTATCTATCCGAATGAAGGAGTTTGGTATTTAATAAAATTTAAAGTATTCATATGCCTTATTTGGAGTTTGAAAACAATATTTGATATCTTGAAATTCTTTCCTAAATTCTGCGACTTCGGTCTTTATCTTTTTTGGATCTTTTTGTTCTATGATTAATTTCTTAAATAATTCGGCGATGTCAACCATATCACTTTTTCCCATCCCAAGTCTTGTAATTTCAGAAGTTCCTATTCTTAAGCCACCAGGATTTTGATAATGCCTTCCTTCTGCAATATCATATGGTAAAAGATTCCTGTTAATGATTATATTCGCATCTTCTAATAACTTTTCAATATCTCCACCTAAACCAATACTTTTTTCAAATTGTGTAATATCAACTACAATTTGATGTGATTCTGTAAAACCTTTTTTCTCCATCAAGACATTAAATCCACGCTCATAAAGTGCTTGACCAAGAGCTTTAGCATTGATTATAACATTTTTATGATACTCCTTGCCAAATTCTAACATCTCTGCTAAAGCTATTGCTAAACCCGCAACATTATGTAAATGATGATTAGATAATAAAGCTGGAAATGAACATGATCTAAAAGTTTCAATTAAGTCTTCTCTATTAGATACTAAAGTGCCATGTTGAGGTCCTGGAAGCGTTTTATGGGTACTCATTGACATTGCATCTGCTCCTTCTCTCAAAGGATCCTGAAAATAGCCAGATCCTATTAACCCTGCTACATGAGCCGCATCATAACCTACATAAGCTCCAACTTCTTTAGCAACTTCACCAAGCTCTTTAACGGGGTGAGGAAATAAGAATACGGATCCCCCAAATAATACTAATTCTGGTTCAAATTCCCTAATAATTTTTGCTGACACATCAATATCCAGGTTCATTTCATCATTATCAAAAGCTAAGTACTCAACGTTTATTCCTCTTGTCGTTCCAGCTGTTCCAAATATTTCTCTGCCACTCTTAGCAAATCTTGGACCATGTGAGATATGCCCCCCTCTTACAATCGACATACAACACATTTTTCCATTATTATCTGAAGTAAATGCATTATACATCACTAAGTTTGCTACAACACCCGAGATTGGTCGTACATCTGCATGTATACATTTATAATATTCTTTAGCAAGATCCATGCAAATATCTTCTATTTCATCTATAAATGTGCAACCTGCATAGACTCTCTGACCAGACCATCCCTCTGCATAACGGTGTGAGAAATCACTAGCACAAGCTTCATCAACAGCGGGACTAGTAATGTTTTCTGAAGCAATTAAAGGAATTGCTTGTTTAAACCATTCATGATGCTTCAATAATAAATCTCTGATTTCATTTACTTTTTTAATCAATTTTTATCAAGTCTCAAATTTTATTTGAACACGTTAATAAAAAAATAACTACGCAATTTTTTTAAATATTATGTCGAATCTCTTAACATTTTTATGAAATAAACTAAAAATCCAATGTTAATAACCATTTTAGAAAAACTTATAACTTTTACAAACTCTACGTTTAAGAAATTAAAGTTTTAAGGGGAAGCTATTAAATAAAGAGAATTATCTCTCAGATTTCTCCAATATTAGCCGCGCTTCAAATAAGTTTAATTTTTTTCCAGCCTTTTGTTTTTCTAAAGCCTCAGCTAGTTTATCTTGCTTAATTTTCTCCATCATTTCATTCTTTTTCTTAATTTGCTCTTTTTTTATATTAGGTTTTCTACTTGGTTTGGTGTATTTATTATCTTTTGAAAATCTCTTTCTTTGAGACATAACTCGTAGATATTGCTCATGATAACGATCAGCAGCTTTTTTATTTTCTATTAATTCTTCTTCCATTTTTCTCTTTTTTTCTCTCATTTCATCGACGTTCTGAAAGATCTCAAGCATTTTAGAATGGTTCTCTTGTGACTTATTAGACCATTTATTTAATTGTTCGTAAATCTTATTTAGATTGATATTGACAATTTCTATTTTTCTCTCTATTATAAATAGGGCACTATTTTGTTGTTCGGCTAAAAATTCTTGTTTGGCTTCTGCTAGTTCTTTAATCTTATCTATTATAGCGTTTTCTTCAGCGATATCAAGATTTTCAGTTTCAATTCTTCTTTCTAAACTGTCAATTTTACGTTCTACTTGCTTGATAGATATGATCTTATCTGATCTTTTGCTACTTTTGAGGATAATTTTTTTCTCTTCTTTCAGTTTCTCTAATAGTGCTTTGTACTCTAATTTTTTATCTTTAAGCTTTTTAACTTTATTGTTCCAATAATCTCTTTTTTTTTTATATTTTCCTTTAGCAATTTTTAAATTCGTGTCAATTTCTGTATCAACGCTTTGCAAGAGATT
>JBHLRJ010000017.1:0-40598 GCA_048882645.1 Candidatus Thorarchaeota archaeon | reverse complement strand
AGTAATCTCCCCTTTTTTTGAAAAAATCAAATAACATACAATCAAATTCTACAAGGTACGTTTTAGATTTTGTCGAATAATATAAGGATTAATTTTATATTTAATCATATTGCTCTATATCTTCTATAAAGATCAATAATTTTAAAAAGATGAGATATGAGCTGATGTGAGGCGAGATTTATTGAATATATTAAGAATATATTAACAAGCCGAGTGTTATTTATTATTAGGACCCAAATTTTATCTATATAAATAAATAACCTAATTTAAATAAGAATTTATTTATAACCGATTATAAAATAAAATTATTAATAAAGATCTAATAAAATAAATAAAAATTTAATTCATTCTTTGCATAATTTTTGAATTGCGGATTAGGTAAACTTTAGAACCGTATTGATAATAAATAGAGACTTAAATTAAGATATATGTGTAAAATTTTTAGTTTTTTTAATAATTTGATAAATTATTTTAAAGATTGAACTATTTACTATGTTGTATTTTTATTAAACGGGAATTTGTTAAAAAAGTTGTTTAACCAAACGAAAAATTTTTTTTATGATTTTATCATGTCAAATGTAATTAATGTAATTAATGTAAAATTAAGTAAGCATTTAATTACGTAAAAACAATGGAAAATTTGTAAGTAACATATAAAAAGACCGGAAAACATAAAATTCTTGTAATCAAAACGCAAAAAATTTTTTAAGGGTTGAACAAAAAGTTATGGAACTATCCCAAACCGGCATTCTGGAAGTCAATTTAGAAAATAAAACTGAATCCATATCGATAGACTCAGATGAACAAATTGAAAAGATTGTAAAAGCCTTATCCTCACATACAAGAAGAAAAATACTCCATTTCATTCAGGGAGAACCAATGGACGTTTCAAACATTGCTTCTAGCCTAAATATGACAGAAGCAAATATATCTGCCCAGATTAAGAAACTTGAAGACGCAGGGTTAATTGATTGCTCCTATTCATCTGGAGATCACGGAGTTCGAAAGATTTCAAGCTTAAAGTTCAATAAATTAGTTATCAGGTTCTAGTTGTCTTTCTCCAAGGCGTGTTTGAATAAATACAGGAATAGTGCATATTCAATTTCTATAAATTCCAAATATAGCTAAATCCAATCTGTTTTTATTATGATCAAATTCAAAATTAATGAATTATTATTAATCAAAGAAAATATAAGAGTGTGTATATGAATGAGAGATTTTTTAAAATTCTGGGAAGCTCTTACATTTGCATTTTCTAAGTATAGGTATTTAGAACGAAAGTCAAAAGGTTTACCTTACGTGATTCACCCTATTCGTGTTACTATGATTTTACGAGCTGCTGGATATTCAGATTTTGAAAATGAGGATTTACTTATAGCATCATTATTTCATGATCTCTTGGAAGACACAGATTTATCATTTGAAGAGTTGGAGCAGCAATTTGGATCTAACATTGCTTTAATTGTTAAAGATTTAACAAAACCAGAAGATATTGATAAGAAAACTTGGTTAGCATCATTTCATAGTGTCTCAAAAGAAGCTAAAATTATCAAAATGGCAGATAGAATTGATAATTTAATGGATATGGATTCTATTGACTGGGATCTTGAAAAAAAGAAAGCATATGCAAAAGAGGGATTAATAATTTTAGAAAACTGCCAAGAAGCTGATTTAAATTTGGCTTTAAAACTAAAAGATATAATTAATCTGATTTTACTTAATGAATTTAAGAGAAATTAATAATGAACCAGAGATAATAGTTAAAATTGCCGGTTTGGATTTTTTTGTAAGTTTAATTGCATTGACTATTAAATAATGTAGAATTTAAAATAATGTTTAATAAATTAAAATTACATTATCAGAATATTCAGTTAGTATATAAAAAGTTTAAAAGTTAACTACTAACTTTTACATGTTTAACTAATTTTTTGTTCAGAGTAAACTTTTCTAAGGCTCTTCTAATTTCTAACGGTTTAACGCTACTCATTTTTTCCAATTCTGCCTTTTCCATAAGTGCTTTCAATTCATCAGAGATTATAGATTTTGTCATTCCCATTGAATGAAGCATTTCTACTCCATTTTTGATAACAGTTTTAGCGAATCGAGGAACATTTTTCCCCATCCAATTGAATACACCAAATGGATTAGTATATCTTTTTATAAGCATTTTAAGCCAACCCTTACTTAGATAATAAGCAGAGTAAGCTTCTCCTACTAATTGATAAATTTCATTATTAGTAAGTTGTTCAGTTCTCATCATCGGATGGAATAAATCGTAATGCTTGTAATCATTACTTGTTACCATATTACTTTCTCTCATTTCATTGTAAAAATCCGTACCTGGAAACGCAGTTATAGGTGTGAATTGAATACAAGTTAGGTTAAGTGATCGAGCGAATTGAATGTTTTCCCGCACCATTGTTTTGGTTTCTCCTGGAAATCCAATAATTACACCTCCAAAAATCGAAATACCACGATCTTGAAGTAAAGAGACAACTTTTCTGACCATATCAGGGGTTGTATTTTGTTTATTCATTGCATCAAGGCTTTGTTGATGTACTGATTCAATACCCAGAAAAACTTGTCGCATACCTGCTTTATGCATTAAATCAATTAACCCTTGATTACGATATAGTGTATCAACTCGAGATTGGCAAGAAAAATACATTTTATTCGGCACTCCTGATCGGATAATTGTATCAAGAATTTCTTTTGTTCTTTTAATTTTTATTGTAAAGTTATCTTCACAGAAAAAGATAAAATCATTTTTCCAATCAATATCATATATTTCTTGCATTATTCTGCGTGTAGATTTTGTTCGATATGTAACAGGTCTACCTGGATTCCTCCACATTTTTATTATACAACAGAATTTACAGTTATGTGGACAACCTCGTGAAGATTCTAATTGAGCAACTCGCGCTCCTAAGTATACATATCTCCTATCATCCAAAAGATCTCTTCTTGGCATGGGAAAATTATCCAAGTTGAGTTCTAGTCTCCGATCTTGATTATGTGAAACTTTACCTTCGTTATTTTTATATGAAATCCCGTCAATAGCTTTAATGGCTTTATGATCCTTATTGCTATCAAGGTATTGTATCAATTCTCGAAATGTATACTCGCCTTCACCACGGATAGTATAATCCACGGCAGGATGCTTTGCTACATATTCAGGTGCCAAAGTTGGATGATATCCTCCCATAACTGTGGTACATCCTTGTTCTTTAGCTATTTCAGCCACTTCAAATGCATGTGAGATTTGAGGTGTCATGCTAGTAATAGCAACTACTTCAGCTTGGTTCAACATTGTACGGAATCTATTTTCTTTGTATTTTTGAACCTTAAAATCAAATAAAGTCGCTTCATGCTCAGGAACCATTGCAGCAATTGTTATAAGATTAAGAGGAGGTCCTTTAATTATTGCATCGAGACCTGATTTAATGCGCGACGGATTAACATATAAAATTTTCATTCTGAATATCTCCATTGAATACATTTTTGCCTAATCAAATCTATCTAGTTAATTTAATTTCAATAACTAAATGATTAGAATAAGCCTGAGAATTTTAGGAAAAATTCTCTGTAAATGTTAATGTATATTAACCTAAAAAAGATATTAGTCTTATTTAAATGTTTTGTTAATTCTATATAGTAATTGAAATTGCTACAAAATAAGAGTTTTCCGGAAATTTTATTGATCAAAAAAACGGGAGAATCTATTATGTTTTTATGAAATACGATTCAATCTAGAAATAGATCAGAGATAATTGCCCACTATTCATATTGAAGTAATTTAAAGAGAAAAATCCTTATTTAAAATAATTTATTAAGGTATTTTTAATACGCTCAAAATGCCCTAAATGAACTTTAAGGAGATCATCAAGAACATCTCTAATTCCTACTTTTTCAATCCGTTCAGAGATCTTGAAATAAGGAGAATTTTGCATTTCTTTTACTAATTTTTTATTCTTTCCAATATCTTTTAATAAGAATTTAATTGGATTTAATTGATGTATTCCTAACATTGCTTGAATTATTGCCATCAACATTGTATCAAAAGTTATTCTTAATATAATTTCATTATCAAAATCTGATGTTTGAGGTCGAAGGTATGATTTAAGTAGTGAAATTGATGTTTGAAATCTTTTAAAAGAATCATTTCCAAGTTCTTTAATTTTATCATTAAAAGCTCGATTTTCAGATGCTCTCAAACATAATGCTGCTACAGTTTGATATTCCGCAACAAAATGAATAAAACGGGCTTTTGCATTTAGGTATGTTTCCCTTGAGGTTTCCTCATCAATAATATCTCCTAGATTTTCTAAGGCTTTATTAAAATTTACAGCTATATCATTAAACTTTTTAGCAGCACCTTCAAATTCTTCTCTTGTTAAAAAATTTAAAGCTCTTTTTTCTTCTTGTTCATAAAGTTCATCAAACTTATTTATTTTCATTACTGCTTTCAAGATCAAGTTCTTACCAATATCTTTTCTTATAGAGGAACGCTCAAAAGATTGTCCTGCTTTTAAGAAAAAGATTGAACACAAGCTATTGTACTCTTCAGGATCAACTTCATTTAAATATTCAGCAGCTTTTTGCCAAGATTCTCCTGCAGTTTCCCAATCTCGCATATTATATGAGATATTACCCAATTGAATTAATAATTTAGCTGAAACTTCGTATAATTTTAATTCTTCGGTTTTTCTTATAATAGAATTTAATCTGTATACTGCTTGAATGTTATTTTTAAATTGGGAAATTATTTGTGTGATTCGTACATATAATTCATCTAATTTTATGTAGCTTCCAAGATCTATATAAATTTGAGCTGCTTGTTCATAGTATTTTATTGCTTCTTCTCCTTTATTTTTATCAGCTAAAGTTTCTGCTCTATCTATTAATTGTATTGCTTCAATTTCTTTATCGTCTCTATCATAATTATGGATCATGATTTCTCTCCTAATAATCCCATAAAAGAAATGTAATTCCTTATTGTTTAAACTTAATTAAGATATGAAAATCTTTGTATTAATAGCTTTTTATAAAATTTTATGAATTTCTAGAGAAAAAGTGTGTTTCCTCAATGAAAAACTTAATTAAACAATTTTATATTTTTGTTTTTAACAACTTTTTTAAATTCAATGGTTTGAAACGCAGAAGCAAATGATTCTTTCGCATCCTCAATTGGTCCGTAAAATAGAAAGTTCGAATACCATGTTGCTACAAACATAATACTTGCTCTTCTAAAACGGGTATGAAATTTAAGATTTAAACGTGGTGACGAATACTGAAAAAGAAACAGATTTGGAGCGGTACCCACTGGAAGATTTAAGGCAGTACTAATTAATCGTTGAGTTTCTAATATATGTGCTAAACTTTCTAAGTTTACAACACCACCATCGACCCAGATTTTTTCTACACCTAAGTTTTTTAATCCTTCTACTATACTTATATTGTTAGGGGGATTTTTCTTGGTAATATGTTTGTATCTTTGGGTGGACGTCATATTTTCCGAGCCAAGGATTAATAGAACAACAGACTTAATTTTGTATCTTTGAATAATTTCTATTTCATTTTTGTTTTTAAGATTGGAAATGGTATTATAAACATATTGATCAGGACTAACTCCATGCTCTTTAAGGTATTCTATTCCTGCCATTCTTGATTCAAAATTACCTCCTAATACAAATGGTGGATTAAAATTATCTAAATAAAATTCTAAATACTTCACCATAGATCTAGGAGTAGTAGCGGAGATTTCAACTAGATTTGGAATCCTATATTTATTTGATAATGAAATCTGAGTGTTAATCCGCTTTAAAGCTTTATTTTCATCAAAAATCTCTGGATTTTTCCGATCTACAAGGGTTTGACTTTGATAAAAAAGTGTCCCAATTAAGATGGGTGGTAAATTAAAGCTTCCATATTCTAATTTAACATCCCCATACGCATAGAATTTCGATTCACTCATCATACATATTAGTGCTAATGTAAATTCATTTATTGCCTTAAAATCATTAAAGCAAGATAGTTATACCACTATTAGTTAAGGTTATAAAACATAGCTAAGTTATTAAACAATTTTATCTCTAGGTTTTATTGATTTCTTAATCTTTAATAAAATATCGAGTTCTGATATTAACCAACATAAAATATCATAAGGCTGATTTAAAAAAAAGATTTCAGCGGCTTTTTCTCTAATTCTTTGTTCATCTGCATTACGGGGATCATTTTGAGCAATTAATTGTCTTTCAGCTAACATCCAACATAAGGTATCATAACTATAGTTCCTTTGGGCAAGATAATATGCAGCTACACTTATCTGAGATCTTAAATTATTATCCATGTCACTTATTATTATTAGTATTAAGAATATATAATTTAGGGAAAAGTAGAGAATGAGACAAAAAATATTTAGTATTTAAGAAGCAAAACTAATAAAGGTGAAGCTTAAAATCACAGTTTTTACAATATCCTTCTTGAAGTTTCTTAAAACATTCTTCATGGTATAGTGTTTTGCATTCAGGATTGCCACATTGAATTACATGCTGTCCCTTCTCAAATATTAAATGGCACACGGGGCATGCTTTAAATAGGGCTTCATCCCCAAGATAAGCTACATCTTCTATATTCTTAGCAGGAGTAATTTCAGGTTTAGCGGTAGGTTCTTCTTTTCCCCCACGAGAAAGTACACGCAATTTCTGTATTTGACTGACTTCTGTTGGAATTTTCAATAAATAAAAGCAATGTGGGCATCTTGCAGTACCAGATCTTTTTATAACATTATCTTTTTGCGAATCTGCCCATGCTGCTAAACAATGGATATGAAAAGGAGTAGCACAATTAGGACAATACCGTCCTGTTAAAAAGAAAGACCCTTTTGTATATGGATTTATCTCAGAAAAGCAAATTGAACATTTTTTAAAATCTCCTTTACCTCTGATATGCGCTGCTTGCAATTTTTGTTGTGCTTGCAATTCTTGGTCTTTCGTTAAATCTTGAACTCTCAGTAATTCTGCGGCTATTTTTCTAAGAAATGCAGGATTTTTACTTACAACTTCTTTATCTGTTCCATATTTTTTAAAATTATCATCAGCTATTTCACGTGCAGATCTAATTAAACTCTCTGGATCATCATTATAAAAATATCTACCACCCGTGATATCACTTAATTTTTTTAACACATTATCTTGCCCTGTTTCTCCGAGTAAGAAAGTATCAATTCTTATGTTTAATCCTTGAGCAAGTTTTGCCATTTTAAGAGGATCAACAACAGATTTCATAATGTTCCCATCAGAAATCACTAATATTCTTGGTGGTTTTGCCCCTATCTTTCTTAATTCTGCGATTACAGTTTTAATCGATAATGCTAATCCATCACCTAGAGCAGAATAGCCTTCGTATCTCAGAGATTCTAAAGCCTTATCTATAGCATTGATATAAGTGGATGTGGAAAAATCAATTACTTTTTCCGCTGTTTCAGAAAATTTGATTATGGCAAAAGTGCTTAGATTATCTGTATTAAATCTTTCTGTTATAAGTGTTTTGACAGCCCTGATACAACTAATAAGCCGTGTAGGAGGAAAATCTGTTCTACACATTGATCTTGAAGTATCTAAACAAACTACAATATTTTCAGGGATTCTCTGTTCAGTCATTTTATTCTGTCAAGATTATGAGAAATGATATCAAGTTTAAGCGTTAAAACTTCTCCAATTGCTCTATTAATTATAGGTCTATTAATAATTAAATAAAAGTTCAATAATTTAATTATTTAGATATATGAAAAAATAAAGATTTTTTTAAGAAATATAATAATATTTAATAAGGTCATCTTTAACTATTAAGATAAGAAAAAAGTAAAAAGATAAAAGAAAATCAATTGGATGTGCTATGTCAGATCAAAGTAGCAAAAGTGTTATATTAAAAGATTTCTTTAAAAGAAATGTTTTAATCAGCGAACTTGAAGACATTTTGAGATTAAAACCGGAAACGCTTATAGGAATTGATAAAGTTAGTTCAGATCAATTAATTTCAAATGGTATAGCGAATATTGGTGATTTAGCGGATTTATCTCTTTCTAATTTACCCGAAATAAGGGATGTTTTACCCTCTATGCTACAAAAGTGGGTTAAAATTGCTCAAGTAATCAAAAAGGCTGTAAAGGAGCAATTAACAAGACATAAAAAATTACTTCTTATAGGGCTCGATTCAGCGGGTAAAACATCCATATTAGCTGTCGTTCAAGATAAATTTTCAATCATAAAATCTTTACTTCCTACTAGAGGAGTGAAAAGAGAAAAATTAGACTTTTTCGGATACCCGGTTATATCCTGGGATTTAGGAGGTCAAATCCAGTATCGAGAAAAATTATACTTTAACAGACCTGAATTATTTTTTACAGAAGCTGATCTTATATTATATGTTGTTGATAGTCAAGATCCGGATAGATTCTCCGAATCTGCCAATTTCTTTAGAGAAGTGTTAAATACATTAGTGGAATTAAAGGAAAATCCTTCTCTTCTTATCGTTCTTAGCAAAAGTGATCAAGATATCCGAAAAACGCTCCAATGGCAACAAAATGTGGCTGCTATAAAGAATAAATTTAATAAAATCATTGATGAATTTGACCAGTTTACTGTTGACTATTGTGATACTACTGTATTCCAAAGAGAAACAATTATGCAGATGTTCAGTACTGCATTAATGAAAGTTTCGGATACTTCTGAGATTATTGAGAATATATTGGAAGATTTCATAAATCAAGTAGACGCAAAGGCAGCTAGCCTTGTATCAATGGACGGATTAATCTTTGGGAGTTATACAGACACAGACACCGATGAGATGCTAGTAAATAATTCAGCATTGGTACTTCAAACTCTTTCAAACTTCTATAACACAATTGGTTTAGTAAGAGAAAAATCAATAAAGCTTGAATTGCCTCTTAATGGTTTCACAATCAGAGGAGAAAAGTTATTTGAATATTCAGATCTTCAGATCCCTGTTTATCTATGGGCTCTTGTTGAGGATTCTGAGAAATTAGAGAGTAGACTAGATTACTTTAAAGAACAATTATTACCCTTAATTAACCTATTCCTCTAAATACTATGTAACTAATATTTTTAATAGTTCTATTATAACAATTCATTGTATGCTGCCAGTAAATATTTATTGCATTTATCTAACATTTCAATTGCTTTATTCAATTTTTCAACAACCGATTCCAATCCTTTGCTCCTTGCGATATCTCTCCATTTTATAAAACTTTCCTGATGAGAGTTGTTATGATCGGCCCAATGTTTACATAATTTTGATAATTTAAAGATCTCCTTATCTTGTCTATCCATTATTACTCACTTTTAACATAATACTTAATTAAACATTAAGTTTTTGGAGGTCTATTTAAAAAAGTATCAATAATTGAATTTAGATTTAAATACAATACAATAAAAATAAAGAAATAAAATTAAAAAGAATTAATTAATTCAGCTTAAGTTCTACACATTCGTTTTAATAGAGTTGGATCTACTATATCTTTCGGCTCCCAACCTTTTTCTTTGAGATATTCTTGGATTTCATCTTTCATGTTAATAGGAATATCTGCTTCAAGTCGAATAAATTTCTCCAAATCGTTTGGGAACATCACGCCTTTATACTTACGTTCCAAATCTATCCAATGAGAGAGCTTAATCATGCGTCCCTTAGAGTTATCTGCGGGTCTTAAAGCCAATTTAGCAACTAAACAAATCGCTTGTTCAATACTCTCAGCGGTAGTTAATAAATGCTCAGGTCCAGGACCGACAGTATGCCCTTCAGTCCCATCTCTCGCATTAAAAACTTCCCAAGTATCCTCGTCATAAGATTTACCAATATACATCCTTCTATATTCAGCAGCATGAGGGCCTACAACGGCAGGAATACCTAAACCATTTGCCATACTTGCAATACTAGCTGCTTTTTGAGACATAGCACCCCAGGCAACCCCAACTGCACCTACACGGTTTAGAATGTAATCAGCAATCTCCTCAAAATTGCCCCGTAATGGTCGTCTAGCAAATATATTTGCCACTTTAATTGCTGCACCAGTTATGTGTGGATTTGCTACACATGAACCGACATTAACCAAACAACCTCTATCAAAATCACCAGGGAATCTATCATATAATGTCTTTCCTTCCTCGTCCTTTACAAGACCAATATCCATTGCTCCACAACCAGAAACTACCACAATATAATTCCTTACCAAGAATTCTTCTGCCATTTTATATAATTCTTGTATTTCATGTGCATAATTTCCACAACCAATAATCGCGACAATGCCAGGAATTTCTCCTAGTACAATTGGAGCACCTACATTCCTGATTTCTGTGTCCATGATAGGACCTCGCCCTGATCTACAATTATATCTCTCGGTTTTAATGTACTCTCTTCCCGCATATTGGATTAATGTCAATGGTGAAACATTTTTCATACAATCTGATTCACATCTACCACACCCTAAGCAGTCATGAAAAACACTTTCTAAGACGGAAAAATCAGCATCTTTCGCTAATTTGACCCCTTCTACAAGTGGTAAGTCATTTGGGCAATTTCTCTGGCAGTTTCCACATCCATTACATCTCATAGCCATATCTTGACATCCTTTTTCATCAGGAACACCGCTTTTTCCTTTACGAATCGGTTTAATCTTAATTGCTGTTTCTGCTGCTACTTCACCCGCTTTTATTGGATCTAAGATTAATACACCATCCATCTTGCCGCTAACTAAATCATCGACTATTTCCATTGTAGGATCATCCGTTCTATCAGGAAATCCCCCCATTATCTTTTCATTAGTAGTAATGTAGGGAGCTCCAACAGATTTAGCTTCCTCATAAGTTCTCAAATTAACACATTGTTCATCGACCATCACCACATCGGCTAAACCAGAGCGAATATAATGAAGTTGCCTCGAATAAGAACCAATAATTTTTGCTCCATCATAGTAGCGAGTAAGGTCATGAGCTGTACAACAGATAGCTCCAACATCAACTTTATCTTCGTAGCCTTTTTCTCTTATATAGTCAACTAATTCAACCCCTGGTGCTACATTGTGACCGATCATTAAAACAGTTGCTTTATTTTCGGTATCCATGGTTCCCATCCCAAGCTCTACAATCGGAGCTTCAGGATCTCCTACAGGCATTCCATATGCCGCAATTTGGATAGCATCTGAAATTTCCATTCCTACTGAATCGCATAAACCGGCTAAGAAACTCTTTGCTTCATAATCAAGATAACTGGACTCTTGACCAGTGTGTCCTGCTGCTAATAATTGTGTAAGTGTATAATGAACATAATCCATTGCAGTTTCCAGGTCTTCTAGATTTTCAGGTTTCATGCCAAGAACTAAACGAGTATGAGGCATTTCCACAGCAATATTGTTTCCAAAGTTAATTGGGACGTTACCATACTTCTCTTTCAACCAATGTAGAAGGTGATCGCCATGAGCACTGTGACAAGCTGCTCCTATACAACAGGCAATCTCTACTATTCTTGCTTGTTGTGTTTCCATGTTAATACCGCATGCACCTGTCCGACCTTTTGAAAGATTACATTTACCATAAGTACAAAGGCAACACATATCACAAATAGGCATATAGAAGGGCTTATATCGATCCATCAGTTTAAAAAACCAAGATCTCAGATCTCTGAGATGAGGTGATGGATGAGGACCCATAGGTTCCCATTCAGTCTCATCACCATAAGATACTCTTCCGGTAGTCAGTTCGAATCCCTTAATCGTCCCTAAAGGGCCCTTGTATTCATCTATTTTTAATTTAGCGCCTTGTTTTTCCATTTTTAAATCATTCTTTTGAACATTAATTTAAAATTTAATTGATTGATTTGTGTAATTCATATTCAATTTTTAAATTTCCTAAATGGAGTATATCTCACTGAATTTAAAAATTAATTATTATATATCAAAATCCTTTATCCAAAATCAGTTTTATTAAAAAAGTGTGAAACTTCACACAAATTTATATAAGTAGTTTCTTAAATTACTTTTTTCAATTTTTGATGTCATTTTTCTAAAAGGCAAAATCCTAATAGTCACGAATTTTAAAGAACCATAACGAGGTGTTTAAAAGTTGAAGATTGTGTTCTTAGGCACTAATGGATGGTATTCTAGTTTTAATAATACAATTTGCACTTTAATAGAGACAAATTCTTTTTATATTATTCTTGATGCAGGAGATGGTTTATATAAATTAGATAATTACATAGATGCTGAGAATAATAAGCCAGTATTTTTATTTTTAACACATACGCATCTAGATCACATAATAGGGTTCCATATTTTAAGTAAATTTAGGTTCAAGCAAGGAATACAAATAATAGGATACAAGGGAACCAGAAAGGCATTAAGCACCATAATAAGGCATCCTTATACAACTCCGCTAGCTAATGTTCCCTATAATTTGGAAATTTTTGAATTTGACCAGGGAACATATACAAAACCAATAGTATTCACGCTTAAATTACTTGTTCACTCAGATGAATGTGTAGGATATCGTTTAAATATAGATAAGCAGATTATTTCATATTGTACTGATACAGGGGTATGTGAAGCTATATCTGAATTATCAAAAGATGCCGATCTACTCATAAGTGAGTGTTCTTATAAAAAGGGTCAGGAAAAGTGGGGATGGCCTCATTTGAAACCAGAAGAAATTGCTTCTATAGCAAAGAAGGCTGGTGTAAAAAAGTTAATCATTAGTCATTTTGATGCCAGTATATTTAAAACAATGGAGGATCGTAAAAAAGCAGTAGTTAAGGCCATGGAAATTTTTAATCCGACTATTGCTGCATTTGATGGATTTGAATTAGTACTTTAAATATGCAATTTATAGTTTAAAATATCTCTATTGCATTAATTTCAAATAAATATCGTAGATTTGTTCTCCTGTTTTTTTAATATCAAATTCTTTTGCTGTGTTTAATCCATTTTCTGCAATTCTTTTGCACTCGCTTGGATTATCTATCAAGTAATTTATTTGATTGATAAATTCTTTGTTATTTCTTGCTTTAAGGCAATTCTTACCATCGAAAAACCTACCATCATAAACAGGTAAATCCCGTATTACTATGGGTAAGCCACAGCTAATTGCTTCAAAGATTGCAATACCTTCTCCCTCATAATATGATGGAAAGCAGAAAATATCTCCACCAGAATAGGCTGCTACGATATCTTCAACATAACCGGGCATGTAAAAATTATTAAAATTAAGATGATAATTAGGTTGGATCAGGGGAAATGCTCTTTTCCCAACCCACATAAAGGAACAATTCTTTATTTCTTTGGAGATTTCAATAAAATCAAAAAAACCCTTCCTTTTTGTAGGCATTCCCACTGCTAAAACTGTAGGTTTTCTTAAACCATATTTCCTTTTAAATTCGTTTCCTTTTTCACTAGTTCGGTTAAATTTCTGTATATCTACTCCATTTGAGATTATTTTTATAGGTTTGTTAATTTTTAATTCCTTTCTAACAATTTTTTTTGAATTATCTGTTGGGCATATTAAAATATCACCAAGTTTATAATATCTCCTCAAATATAGTTTGAAAATTTGCGATAACTTTTTAGCAAATAGAAAGGAGTTATCAATATCATGATGAGTTTGATGGGCGGATATTACTACGGGTTTCTTCAACCTAATTCCTTTTTTTAAGAGTCTGGAAGTATAAGGAAAGCATCCATGGCAATGGATTAGATCATAATCTTTTCCATATTCATTAAATAGAATTTCTACATATTCATCCATCACTTTTGCCTGGTTCATAGTTGCAACAAGAGCACCGTTAACACCGATAATGTTCTTAAATTGGTAAAAATCGGATAGAAAGTTTACTTTTATCATTTTGAGATTTCTTAAAATAAGGAATTTTTAATGTGAGACTTAATTGTAAATTAAAATATGTTGTAGTTTCACAGATAGTTATTATTAGTTCTTTACATTTAATAAATCTGTTAAGTTATAATATAACAAAAAGAGATTTGTGAGTTAAGTATGAATGAACCTAGCAGTATAAATAATATGTTTAAGGCTTATCTTTTCATTCTATTAAATTATGCCATTGCCTTTCTCATTTCTATATTAGTTGGAATAGTTTTTAGATTTTTACACCCTCTACTCATGATTTTAATTGCTGATTTAGTAGCTACTATCGTGATATTTATAGGTAGCACAATTGTAAAAAACATAAGCGTTTATGACCCATATTGGAGTATTACACCTTCGATAATAGCCTTATATCATCTATTATTTCCTCAATTAACTAATCCAAATAGTTTTCGCTTTATTATTGTATCTATTCTTGTATTTTTATATTCAGTAAGGTTGACTTATAACTGGTTGCGAAGTTGGCAAGGTTTAAACCATGAAGATTGGAGATATACAATGTATAGAGAAAAAATGGGGAAAAAATTTTGGTTAATTAATCTTGCAGGATTACAGGTAATGCCAACTATTCAAGTATATTTAGGATCTATCTCATTATTTCCTGCAATATCACTAAGAACTAAATCATTTGGATTAGTAGATATATTAGCTTTAGTGATTACAGGAGGGGCAATCCTCCTAGAAGCTGTAGCAGATCAACAATTGCATAAATTCGTCAAAAATAGGGAAAGTAAGGAAGAAGTTATAACAACCGGTCTTTGGGCTTATTCTAGGCACCCCAATTATCTTGGGGAAATATTGTTTTGGTGGGGATTATATTTATTTGCATTAGCTTCGGATATATCATTTTTTTGGGCAATAATTGGACCAATTTGTATCACCATACTTTTTATATTTCTAAGTATTCCCATGATGGAACGTAGGAATTTAGAAAGAAAGCCAACTTATGCTCAATATCGATATCAAGTTTCGATGCTAATCCCTTGGTTCCGAAAGAAAAAATAAGAGGAACTTGCATAATTAAAGCGTCGATAAAAAATCAGAGACTGTTTCCTCGGCTTCTTCATCAACTAAACTATCATCTATTTCTCCAGAAATGAAATTATATTTGAAAGAACATTTTTCTTCGCCTAACAATACACAACCTATTTCTTCTCCATCAACATCTATTTGTAGTACGTCAAACAACCCAGAGAATATCCCATTGTATAGTAGGCAAAGATTTTTGCTCATTATATTTTCTTTTTCTTCACAAACAAGCGAGTCTTCCACTTCGATTAAAATATAATCTTTCTTAAACATTCCTTTTATATGTCCATATCCCATGAGTTCTAATGCTTCAAGAGAACCGAGGAACACTTCCTTTCTGATCGGCATAGTTTCAGTATTCCAATCTTTACTGGAGAAAAACTTTTCCATAAAAGTTCTTCCTAATGATTTACCTACCCAAATAAGGATATCATCTGCGTTTATAATTTCCACTATAGTCCAAACTACTATAGTTTTGTACCGGCGAATTCAGAAAATTCAATGATATCAATGGGCCTTAACATTAGTAATTTTAAATCCTTCTTTTTATCTCCAAAAAACAATTGTCCTGCTTTTTCATCAATATTAATTTGGAGATCTTTTTTCAATCTTTTTGACATGATACTTTTCTAACTATAAAAATATAATATTTCTAAATGAAGATGTTTGTTTTTATAATAGAAATTTAAATAGCTAGATATTTAAATTTAATGATAAAATCATTTCTTATCAAATTTTTTGATATTTAAGAGCAAGTCTTACTCATTTTTATTAAACGAGGATTAGTTGCATAGGATTAGGTCAAATATTGATTCGATAGTAATATTTATATTATAATTGGTTTTTACAGAAGTAAAAATGAATTCCCAATTTCTATTAGTAATTTGGTCCAACCTAAAGTAATCAAGAATTTCATTTTTTAAGTTTTGGAGCTGATCCTTATTTGAATACTTAATTAAGTCAACCTTATTACCTAAAACTAAAAGTGGAATGCCATTTAAGTCATCATTATTCAATATTTTCCATAGTTCTCTCTTAGACTCCTCAAATCTTCTCTGATTTGCAATATCTATCATATAGACAATAATATTAGAGTCTTGAAGCCCAATTAACCACTTACTTCGAAATAACTGTTGACCTGGCATATCCCAAAAAGCCAGAAGACCCTTTTTTCCTGCTTGGATATATTCAATACTAAATTTCCTTGTAGGAGTAAAGTAATTATCATTGAATTCCCCTGTTTTTAATCGTCGTATGAAACTCGTTTTGCCAACTTCATCGATCCCAAATAAGAAAACCTTAAAAAAGGACTCTCTCTGGAAATAATACTCAAATTCAGGAGTTTTCTCTACAACTTCATCACCATACCTTCTGATATCAATGAACATTGAGATAAGTAAATTGTCAATTTCAATCTCCTCGTCGAAGGAATATCCATTACCGTTATTTAGCAGTTCGCACAATAATTCTTCAAAGATTTCTTTGTAATCATAAGGATTATCATCATTTTCAAAAATTAAGCCAATAATGATGGCTCCATCAATACATGTAGTATAGATATTAAGATCATCTACGTATTGAGCCACAGGTTTATCAATTTTATAATGGTTTGAAGTATTACGGAAGGGTTTTTTCCCATTTGAAGTTTTATTAGTCTCATTTATGGATTTTTCTTGATGATGACCTTTAATTATGTTGTTAATGAGGAGTTTATTGTTAATGTTAATTATTTCTTTAGGATAGCAATAGATATTAAGATCTTTTAAATCTTGAAATTCTTTGCCCTTAAATAAAAAGATATTGTATAACAAATAAAACTCCTAAAATCTTATTTCCTATAAGTTTGAAAATAAAAATTACTTAAAAAAAGTTTGGAATCTTGCTTATTCTGTATGTTTTTAAAGTTTTCGGTTTATTATATAAAAGACAAATACCTAGTTGTTCTTTATAAATGAACTAATGCAAAATGTCTTTTTCTCAATTTAATCCTCATTATCTTCTGAAGGTTCGTCACTTGATTTATCACTAGTTTCCTCTTGTGATTCTTCGCTGGGTTCAGGAATAGGTTCGGGGATTGGTTCCTCACTAGTTTCTCGATCCTCTGTAGAAATCTGTTCAGTTTCAAGTTTAGCATCTACTGGTGTTTCACATATGGGACATCGACTCCACCCTGGCCTAAGACTATATCCACATTTAACACATTCTTTCATATCCTTATCTGGCTCCCATTCAGGGATATCTAATCCTCCTTGTCTCTTACGTGCTAATTCCTCTAATTCCTCTTCTGTCCATACTTCCATGCCCGCTGGTATACCCGAGCCACGTTCTTCTCTAAGTTTACTTAATTCTTCTTCAGTCCATTCTGGCATTTCTGGTTGAGATTGCATTCTTTGTTGTGCTTGTTCAGCAAGCTCCTCCGCAGTCCACACTTTCAACTCTTGTCCCCCAGAAGTTCTCACTGTACCTGATTCTTGTGTTGGTTGTTGTCCCATCATTTGAGGTTGCTGTGAGGGTACCCCAACAGAAGGGACATTACAAGATTCGGCAGAAAATCTTAGAAGTGCTTCGAAGCATCTTGAAAATTGATTTGGATCATTCCCTTCGTCTACAACCACCAAAAGGGTTGTTTTATCTACACTTTGAGGAACTGCCATGCTAACCACTGCAATCTCAGATGGATTTCTTCCTGTTTCGATGCTGGAGATGATTTTTTCCATTGATGACATTAATTCATTATCCTTCATTAAAAAGTCACAAATCGGATCACCGTGTCTTTGATAACTTTCATGATATTTTACCAAATGATTTCTTGTAATTAATGAATCAAAAGAATTAATTATAGCATTTACATAAGGATGTACTTGAGATTTTGGGCCCTTTTGTGACTCATCGAGTTTATATCCCCCTAAATCAACTGTTCCCATGATTGGTGCAAACAATGGCTTTTCATTAACCATTTTCCCAAATATTGTAGGTCTTGAAATAGCACATTTAATTTCCCCATAAAATGCTATTGCGTTATCAAGTAACTCAACCTTCTTATCAAAAACTATACGAGGAACTGTACGAAATAAAACATTGACCCAAGGTAGTTCTTTCACAGGAATTATCGCTATACAAGTTTTTTCGATCAACTCTTTAAGTTTTTTTATATAGTTTTTCAACTCCTTTTTTATATCTTCATAATCTTCGTTTTGTAATTCTTCATTTGCCTTGGTTTCCAGTTCTTTGAATTTTTCTTCATTTACTTTCACATTACCCCCGAAAGACTTAACGTCTCCAAGGATATTATCTTTCATAATGGCAGTTGCACTTTCTATCTGTCCTTTCTGAAAGTTGGAAAGATCATGCTCCTCAGCTGAAACTAAATAATCACATGGATCGAATTCCAATTTGTTTACGAAAACTTGGAATAGCTTCTTTTCAGACAAGTCATTTACCTCTTTTCGTAAAAACTTTGATTAATTGTTATTTATAAATATAATATATTACTACTTTAAAAATACAATTATGAAAAAATCAACTGAATTGATAGAAAGACAAGCTAAGGATATCAGTGTATGTTTTATTTCAAACATACCCGAAGCCGTAAAAACGTATATTATAGATAAGTTGAAATCTTATAATAATATCGAACTATCATTTCCCTCAAAGAAGTCAGAAAGTGATTTATTAGAAGTTGTTTCGAATGCTGATATCTTAATAGGGTGGAGACCCACCAATAAAGTATTAGCTCAGGCTCTAAAAGCAAAGTTATTTATAAATCCTGGTGCAGGTATTCAACATTTAATAGATTTGTTTAAGAAAATAAATGAAAAAAGAGAACTTTTACTGATAAATAGCCATGGAAATTCTTATTTTGTTGCTCAACATGCTGTAGCTTTACTCTTAGCTTTAATGAATAAAATAGTTCCTCATCATGGATGGATGCGAGAAGGAAAATGGAGAACTGGAGATAGTGATGCAATAACTACACCACTAAGATTCATGAAGGTAGGATTGCTTGGATATGGTGCTATAAATCAGAAGATACATCGGTTCTTGAGTGGATTTGATGTAGAGTTTTCAATTCTCAGAAGACATTGGGAAAAACAAGCTAAACCACTGCCAACAAAAGTAAAAGAATATGAGTTTTCTCAGCTCCATGAATTTTTAAGCGAAAATGATATTTTAATTATAGGAGTACCTCTAACTAAGCTAACCAAGGGATTAATAAAAAGAAAAGAATTAGAACTTTTAGGAAAGAAAGGAATTATAGTCAATATCGCCCGAGGAGAAATTATAGAAGAAGAGAGTCTTTATACATGTCTAAAAGAGAATATTATAGCAGAAGCCGCAATTGATGTGTGGTATGAATATACCCCAAAAAGTGACAACAAGGATAAAAAGTACCCTTTTCATTACCCCTTTCAAAATCTTGAAAATATAGTGCTTTCTCCTCATAGAGGTTATTCACCTTTCAGCGATTTATTAAGATGGGATGATATTATCGAAAATATCAAGCGCTTTGCACAAGGAAGGAATGATTTTCTCAATGTTGTAAATTTAGAGGAAGAATATTAGGCTAACCTTTTCCTATAAAGTTTGAGAGAGATGGAATTTTTTTGGGAGTAGTGGAAGAATTCAACTTTAATTTAAAAATAAATGAAATAGTTATATACTTCAAGCAATTTTTACCCTTTTTTTTTCAAAAAAGAATATATAAAACTATTAATTTGTTCATACAGACTTTATATATGGTTAAACTTGGGAAATTCCATTAAATTTAAGGATTAGAGCAACTTTTTAAAAACTAAGATATTTATAAACATTTTGGTATTGGAAAAGCATGACAAATTAGTCTCCCTTTAAATATATTAATCCGATAAAAAAAAATGTTTATATATTATCATATCATAAAAGATCATATAAAAAAAATTGTGGTTTTAGGCGATTGTTTTTAAAAATACTCTAGACAATTTGCCGGTTTGTGATTTTGAATGAGGAGAAATAATATGAAAATAGTTACCGTTAATATTCCAGAATCTTATCTTGAGAATATCGAGAGATTAATAGGGGAGAATGGGTTATATCCTTCAAGATCTGAATTAATCCGTTGTGCAGTACGGGATTTTTTAATAAAAGAATTAAGAAGAGCAAATGAAATGATCAAATACAAAGAAGTAGAAGTTGAGAAGATCGATAATAAAGATTACGTTCGTGTGCCTATTGAAAAGATGGATGAAAATAATGAACCTGTTCGAGAGTTCAAAACTTATAAAATAGTTAAAAGACTTGAATATTAAATATTCCCTGGATTAGAAGGTTAAGAAGAGATTAATCTTTCCTCATTATTTTTTTTTTTTCTAAATGCTTTTCAGAAATGTGTTAGGTAAGTAGTTATTTAAGTAAGAAATAAATAAGATAGTATAGAAAGAGGTGATTTTCATTTCTGATAAAAAGAAAGATTCTAAGCATGAAATTTATAAGCCTAAATTTATGGAATGGGGGATTATTAATCAAGAGAACTGGGAAGGAAAAACTACATTTGATTTACCCATTAAGCGATGGGATCCACTCTCTACAATTAAGATCACTTCTGAAGATTTCGGTCTTAGAAAAGGGCAGGACAGATATTATGGACATTATTCCTATATTTCACCTATAAGAGGTAAAAGACCAAAAGGATTTAAAGATCTCGATGAGGAAAAACAATTCCATGGTTGCTCAAAAAAAATATTAAAAAAATATCATGATGTTTTTTCTTCTGTTATTGAAGGAAGGCAAATTTTTGATGATTGGGGAATGCCAATCGGGGATGGATTTACTATTATTATTACTCAAGATGAGATGAGGAGAGATAACCCCTTTTTCGAAATACCTCATAAGATTGATAAAATACCAGATACTACTAAGGCACTTACATTAATTAATAGGTTTCCTTCAATGGCAAGAATAATAGATCCAATTATCGAAAAGCAGATAAAAGATAATTTGCCTCCCCAAATAAAGCTTTCAAGAGGGATAAATTTAGTGACAGTTGCAAGACATTTTTATCCTTCTTTATGTTTTAATTTGATTCCAGAGAATGTCTTAACTGGTATATTCCTCTCAATGAAAGCAGCTATTCTATATTGCATTGAGAATTCTATTGAAAGAGATTATTATGATATTCCTGTTATGCCTTTCTTTAATATCGGGACAAAAGTGGGAGGATCTCAACCTAGAATTCACAGCCAAGTCTATATAGATTTAAATATGGATGGACACGGCAGCCGATTGGAAGGATATCTTGAAGCATTTAAAGGTATGAGAGAGGGTTGTCATCTCTGCCAAACAACCCATGGAGATTCTGATCGAATTTTATTAGATACTGATTTTTGGACGTTTTACAATACAGGAAGCCCTGTTCGTAATTACCATATAAGATTCCATCCAACAGAACACATTAGACGGTTCTCACAGTTGAAAATTAATCAGATTAAAGATTTAGCATATTCCTTGAAAATTATTTTTCAAGCATTAGATGATTTAAAGATTGATAAAAACAGGAATATATTATTTAATAGCTGTCCCTATGGTTATGATGCGGATTTCCATTTGTTTGCTGATATAATCCCTCATGAAGTAATTGGGGGAGCTGAAATGGCGGATGACATGCGAGTGGCTAGAAAGTTACCTCATCTTGCAGCAAAAGAAATAAAGGAAGCTTTGAAAAAGTATCTGAATTGATATTATATTGCAGTCTATTATACATTAAATTGATAACTTTTTTAAATCAAATAAAATTAGATTTATATCTATTGGATAAGTTATATATTATGAACGCTTTTGGGAGGAATTCCTATTTATTTTTTCAAAGTTTTTAAAATTAATAAAAAATGACTCGTGAATGGTCCGCAGTAATTCTAGCTGGTGGTAAAGGAACACGACTGATGCCTTTGACCTCCTTAATTCCAAAACCATTAGTAAAAGTTACCAACGTCCCAATGGTTGACTATGCAATCGCGCATTTGGTTTACGCTGATATAAAGCATATTATACTTGCGTTAGCATATAAGGGAGAAAAATTAAAAGAATATGTAGAAAAAACCTGGACTGCTGATAGGTTGGGAGATGTTGAGTTAGAGTGCGAAATAGGTGATAGTAAAGGTACAGCTGATGCATATAGATTATTAACAGAGCATATTGATTCTGAAAAAGTAGTTGTCAGCATGGCAGATATCGTTACAAATCTTCCAATGAAAGAATTTATGGATTTTCATACAAATAAAAGAGGACTGGCCACGATATCTATGAAAACTGTTGAAAGTCACATATCTCAGTATGGGGTAGTATTATTAGACAAAAATCGCAAAATTTATCTTTTTTTAGAAAAACCAGCTCCAATGGAATTATATGTAAGTAGCATGGCTCAAAGGGCTGATTTATTTCTTCATACTAATATTATAAATACTGGTATTTATTGTTTTAATAAAAATATTGAGAATATTCTTCATGAGACAGGATTAATGGATTTTGGTAGTGAAGTTTTTCCTTATCTCCTTGAGAACCAATTTGATTTGTATGGTTTTGTAAAAAACTATTATTGGATGGACGCAGGGAATTCCACTACATACTTATGGGTAAATTGGGACTTACTACGTAAGTATGTTTGGCCAATTTTACCGAATGGAGATGAATATGATGGAATTTATGTAATGGGTATTATAAATTCTGGACAAAGTATAGTCATTGATAAACCAAGTTGCTTTGGCGAATCTGTGCAATTAGAAAATCGTGTTAAGATTAAGGAACTTACTTCGATTGGGCATAATGTAATCATTGGAGAAGATAGTGTTATTGAAAAAAGTGTTATATGGGATAATGTAAAAATTGGAGCAGGTTGTATTATTACTGAAAGCATAATTTGTAATGAATGTGAAATTGGGGAAAATGTTGTTTTAGAAAGATCCGTAATTGCTCCCAATTGTAAGATTAAAAGTGATTCTCAGGTTAGAGACCAAACTGTCGACCTTGGTTCAAATATTTAAAATAATTTTTTATATCCTCGAACTATGACATATGGATATTTAGGTTTAGTCCTACACGGGCATATCCCTTGGTGTAAGAAATCAGGAACCTGGCCTGCTGGGGAAGAATGGTTAATGGAAGCCATGAATGAGACTTATATTCCTATGTTAAATGTTTTAAGAGATCTCAAACAAAAAGATGTGAAAATTGCGATAGAAGTTAACATAACCCCAATTTTGGCAGAACAATTGGCAGATGAATATATGAAACAACGGTTTTCTGAATATATGGAAAGATTGATTTCAGAAGCTCGAAGTGATATCAAACGATTTGAAAACCATGCTGAGAGAAAAGAAATAGCAGAATTTCATTTAAAAAATTTTGAAAAGACCTTGGATTCATTTTACCATAATTATTATAGAGATATTTTAGGTAGTTTTAAATGGCTTCAAGATGAAAACATGATTGAATTAATAACATGTGGAGCAACTCATGGTTTTTTGCCATTATTTGAAAGTGCTTCAGGAGTTTTTTCTCAGATTCAATTGGCAGTAGATACTCATAAAAAATATTTTAAAAGAGCTCCTAGAGGAATTTGGCTTCCTGAATGTGCTTATAGGCCAAAGGAATACATAGAGGGTAAATTTCGGGAGAGTATTGATTATTGGTTGAATAATTCGGGTATTGAATATTTTTTTGTTGATTCTCATGGAATAATGAATGCTGAGATTCTTGAACAAAAAAATACTATAGGTTTAAATACCAATTTTGGATATAACTTAGAATCTGGGGTTTCTGTATTTGGTAGGAACGTAAATACTAGTAGACAAGTTTGGGATGCAGAAATTGGATATCCTGGTGATGAATATTATCGAGATTTTCATAAGAAAGATTATAAATCGGGTTTATATTACTGGAGAATTACAGGGAAGCAAATAAGGGAAGAAGATAAGCAATTGTATAATGTTAATAAAGCGAAAGAGAGGATTGAATCCCACGCAAATCATTTCATTGAACTTTTGAAAAATGAAGTCCACCTATTTTCTAAAGAATATTCTCAAAATGCTCTTATTATCTCACCTTTTGATTTTGAATTATTTGGCCATTGGTGGATGGAGGGGATTGATTGGGTTAAAAAGATTTTAGAGTTAATCAGTAAAAGTGATGAAATAGCAACAATTCCGATTTCAGATTACATATCTCTGCATAAAGAGAAGTTCTCAATAATAAAAATGAATGAAAGCAGTTGGGGAAAGGGAGGTCATTTCGATGTTTGGAAAAATCCTGAACATGGTTGGGTATGGCCATATATAAACGGATCAATCAAAAGTTTCGAAAATATATTAAATAATTACCCAAAGCCTAATGAATGGCAAGAAAGAATTCTCAAACAAATTGCTAGAGAACTTCTTTTAATGGAAGGGAGTGATTGGCCTTTCCTCCTTTATACAAGACAAGCTAAAGAATACGCAAATCAAAGATTTCACCATCATCATCAACGATTTCTTAAACTCATATGGGCAGCAAAAGATTTTAACGATAAGAAAAGGATTTCACTAAGAGATTTAGAGGAGATTGAAACTATAGACTCATGTTTTCCAAACTTAAACATTGATTATTTTAGAAAAAAAATAACATGAATTCCTAATAAATTAAGATATTATGCGAAATCATTTTACCTTTATCGAATAACCAATACGTCACAAGGAGCTTTTTTAACAACTTCTTCCGCTACAGACCCTATGAAGATTTGTGAAAGCTTAGAATGGACTCCTTTAATACCGACGACAATAAGATCAAATTTCTCTTTTTTTACCGTCTTCATAATATAATCTTCTGGTTCTTCTTCTGTGATTAATCGAATTTCAGCAGGTACTCCAACTTCCTCAAAAATTGATTTTTTAGAGAATAAAATATTCTCCCCTATTTCTTCAACCTCACGTACGCTTATTCTTGTAATTTTAGGATCTTTTTCTTCTTCTATTAATATTGGCTTAGATGGAGAAATTATTTGAAAATAAGTATCAGAAGCATAAGGTAAACTCCATCCATGGGAAGGAGGATATACTTTTTGTAGCATATGCTTAATTGAATGAAATATTGTAATTTTACTGTTCCATTTTTTATGAAATCCAATAATTATTGAAGCTGCTCGATTTACATGATTGGAACCATCTGTAGCGATTAGTATTTTCTTATACATTTAAAAAATCTCATGGTTTATTTTAGATAAATTTAACAACCACAAACTTTTAAATTTGTTTTCTTTAATTTATAATCCTCTCATGAGTTTCTAGGAGGTATTATTTTTAAGATTTTGTTTAAAAAAAAGGTGGAGATATTATAATCAATTTATAATTATTTATAATCACCTTTATGTACTATTCTGGGTTTATAATCTAGAAAGTATTGATATTAATTTAGAGGTGTTAAGCCTATATTTAATAAAATTTTAATTGGAGTAGATGAATCAGAATGCTCTGTGAAGGCTGTTAAACGCGTAATTGAAATTCAAAAGGATTCTGAAGGAAAAGTTATAGCTTTTCATTCAACATTACATCGTAAATCAGACACAAATGCCATAAATCTTGAAGAACATGAGAAACAAGTTTTCAATGAAGTAAAAAAATTATTTGAGAAAGCCAACATTTCAGTTGAAACGAGATTGATTACTAATTTAAATGCGGAAGAATACATAAAAGACACCGTTGAAAATGAAAGAATAAATCTTGTTGTTCTCGGTTATGACGGAAAACATGGAATAGTGAAGCGTAGAATATTAGGGTCAATCCCAACTGCGGTTATGAATAATGTTTTATGTGATGTGTTAGTAGTGAAATAGCTTATTAAATGTTCATTGTTGACACATTTCCCTATTTTCTTTAAAAATCCTTATTTATCAGTTTTTTGCAAATGGTTCCAAATCAATATCTTTGAATAATTGATCAGCATCTTCAATAGTACCGAGAAAATTCCATTCACCTTCATCGACATTTTCACTATTAGCATATTGGGATGCCATATTGTAGAGTCTAATGAAATTATCGTAATGTAACGCAACTCTATTTTCAGCATAATCTCGGGCACTCCAGGTGGTTATTAAAAATTGCCAGTCACTGCTCTCTAATAGTAATAATTCTCTAGCTAATTGTTTGAGGATCTTCAGGAGATTTGGATCTTCTGAATCCTTATATTTACTAATAATTTTTTCACTCTTCTCTTCACACTCATATATTCTCTCCCAGGTCCACATCGTCCATTCATTTAACCAAACCCAATGAGATGAAGCCTGACCCCAAGAACCTTCTATTATGCTTACTACTTTATTTGGAGGATTTTTATCCATATAGATTCGTGTATTGGTTAATTCAATTTCGGGATCATCCTCAATCCAACGGAGTACACGATTGATCCACCAGTTTCCCTCAAACCACCAATGTCCAAAAAGTTCAGCATCATAAGGTGCTACTATTATGCCATTTTTCCCAAATTTTCCTTTATAATCATGTAAAATATTCTTTATAAGGCTTAGATAATGACTTGCATTTTCATCTAATTTACCGGGTACATCATCAGGCCAATATAACATTTTTTTCCCTAAATCTAATTTAGCTTCTGTTACTTTCCAGTATCGCAATCCACCAGGATAATGTTTCTTGTGAAAATCAAGATACTCTGCACATCCAGGATAACCATGTTCTCCACTCCAAACGACAATTCCTGTTTTCTCGTCTCTCGTGAAGAAACCGACTGGAGCTTTTGTTGATAAATCTGTGGATACTAAATAAGATTCATATTGAGATTTTTCAAATGAAGCGGGAATTGCTTCATACTGGGATTCAAATTGCTTCCAGAGTTCTGCTAGCAAGGGAAATCGAGCAGCATAAACACCTTGTGATTTTCCCCCTAATAACAAAGTAGTATCTACAAAAAAATACTTCAATCCATATTTTGCAAGGAAGAATTCTACACCAGGTCGATTATTTTCAACACCAGTTATTGGATTCTTCCATAAGTATCCTGGACGATATGCACATTCAGGTAACCACACACCAGTAGGATTTCTTCCAAAATGATATTTATAATTATCCACACCTGTCTTAAATTGAGCATCCAGAGATGTTTCTTTAGAAAGTAAAGGAGAATATCCATGGGTAGCTCCACATGTAATAATATCTAATAGCCCCAAATCTTGCAAATTTTTGAATCCTCCTATAATATCCTTATTGTACCTGTGTATAAAATCATCCTTCACACGAGAATAGAACTCTTGCCACCATTTAGTTAATCTAATTCTTCCTTCCTCGTACTTATTTTCTGTAAAGTCATTGAAATCAAACTGAGCAGCATTTATTTTCTCATCAATATAACCTAAAAATCCATTAATAAAGCGAGGGTGACGAAGCATTTCACATAAAACAGGAGTGAGTCCAATAGTAAGTTTTGGATTATAGCCTTCGTCCACTAATTTATATAATTCCATTAGAAGAGGAACATATGTTTCAGCTGCAGCCTCATTCACCCAGTCCATGCCATGGGGCCATATACCGTGTCCTATAACCCAAGGTAAATGCGCATGAAGAACAAGGCAAAAACTACCAATTAAAGCCATATAAGATCACTTTTATAAATTTATTTCAAACAAAAGGTTAGATATTATTATATAGTTTTTTCTTTCTTAAATACTAAAAGAAACCGATAATTTTTAAAAAATGGTAAAGTTATATTACCTAGTTTAGTAAGGTATAATATACAAATTCCAATTGAAAAATTAATGCAATTTCAAAGATGTTAGATTAAATGGCTCAAATCCCGATAAAAAATTTGAACGAATTGAAAAAGGATGGAAGAATAATAGGAAAAGCAAATTATGTATTCACACCCGAAATATCCAGCTCAATTGGCTCGATTCATGGTAGTCTTTTTAATCAAAATGAGTCAATTGTAATGGGAAGGGATTATCATAATGATAGTCGAATGTTAAAAAGAGCATATACTTCAGGCTTAATGTCTACAGGAATCAATCTCTTAAACCTTTCAGATTGTACTTTTCCTCTATTACAATTCACAATTCGGAGGTTTGGGGCAAGTGGTGGAGTATATCTCTCAGGAGGGCATTTATACAGTGAAGATGTTGGAATCCGGTTTTTAGATGCTGGAGGAATTGAATTATCACAACCGGAAATACAAAATATTATCGATACCTATAATAATTATCCTGAAAAGGTTCGACGAGTCGATCCCAATGATATTGGTCAGATTACGGCAATTCCTCAGACTGCAGACATTTATATTAAATCACTTCAGCAATTTGTTGATAAAAAAAAAATAAGGGATGCGGATCTAAAAATAGTAGTTGATTGTTCATACGGGCCAACAGGGAAGATTACACCGCTGTTAATAAATGAGATTGGTGTTGAAGTAATAGCACTTAACACACATTACCGGGAAAGATCGATTAGTCCTGTGCCAAGTATCAACACAATAAGGAATACTGCAGATATTGTTAAAGCATCAAATAGTCATCTTGGTGTATGTTTTGATGTGGATGGGTCACGAGTTTTAGTTATAGATGAAAATGGATTAGAAATAAGCTTTGAAGATTTATTTATGCTGTTTGTAACATTCGATAAACGAATACAGAATTCAAAAACAAATACAATCATTTCTACACCTACAATTCCTCCTGTGGTAAAATCTTTTATTGAAGATTCGGGATTTCCAATAAAACAAGTTGAAAATTATCCCGGAGAGATTTCTCGACAGATTAGGGAAGAAAGGGCTTGTTTTGCCGCGGCAGACACCTTAAAATTTTACTTTCCAGAATTTGCACCTTTTAGTGATGGAAATTTCATCTTATTAAAAATTCTTGAAATCATGACAGATCAAAATGATATGCTTAGTTCATTGACAAGGGGATTTCCAAAAGGAAGCAAAATTAATAGAACAATTCCTATTTCTTCGGAATTAATGGAAAATATCCATAATCGATTAAGAGAAATGGTAGAAGAAAAAGGATATAAATATCATGATATAATAAATGAATTGAAGATTATTGATGATGATGCTTATGCTTTAATCAAAATCGCCTTACATCGGAATGCTATTCTTCTATCTATTGAATCAGAAGATAAAAAGAAGGCACAGAAAGTATTGGCAGAGCTAGAAAACACAATTTCACATCTTTAGATAAAAAACTAAGTGTAATCAATTTATACTTGGGATTTCTTATATTACTAGAATTAAAATTTAAAAAAAATAGAACTAATTATATAACAAACAAAATAAAAATAAGTTAAGAATAACAAGATGATGATTTTATGGATGCTAGTTCGATTATAATCATGGTTACTTTTTTCGTTATATATGGTATCTTTTTAGCCTTTGATTTATTCAAAAGAAATGAAAAATATGGTTATCTCGCTTATATAGCTGCTGTTCTTCCTGCTAATGTCTTTTGGCAACCACCTTTCGATCCGTTGCTAGTATATATAATACTTTTCATTTTATGGGATATAGCCTTATTACGTGACACTCTCGGAGTTCATCTAAAAAGGAATAAAGAGATCAATGAGATATTGTTGTATATGACATTAGGGATAATTATTCAGTTGATTATTAGTGCTATTTTACCAGAAATTAATACGAGTTTAAAAAGCTATTATATTGGCAAAATCTGGTTCTTTTGGTTGCCAAATATATATTCGGGGGCATCTTTAGAAATAGTAATATTAACTTTTAGAATTGTCGCAACCATTATGATATTTCTTATCGTTATTCCATTGATTCTTGATATTAAAGATGAAGAAGCGACATTACCGATTCTAATTGTATTTGTCGCAATATTTATTATCCCATTTCTCTTTTTAAGCTATATATGGATACGCGAGGCGACAGGCGTTTTAACCTTTTTATTTTCAGTAATACTTTTTATAGTGTTACTCCTGATTACTAGGAGTGGCAAGG
Organism: Candidatus Thorarchaeota archaeon; assembly: GCA_048882645.1. Lineage (GTDB taxonomy): Archaea > Asgardarchaeota > Lokiarchaeia > Sigyniarchaeales > SOKP01 > Loki-b32. Next base: position 10,665 of record JBHLRJ010000017.1, on the reverse strand, counting down.
AGCAAGCGAAATAACTTTTATTCATATTCTTCTTAAAATTTTTTTATTTTCATTTTTATAGTTGTTTCATGATACAATATTACTTTATAAGGAATTCAAATAGTAATAATACTTAATATACAATAATGGCAAAGAAAAAAGGAAAAACAGAATCCAAAAGTGAGGATCAAAGCTCAATTTCGAAATCCTCCTATAGTTTAGCAGATTTACCAGGAGTAGGAGATGCAACATTAAAGAAGTTAAAGGATTCAGGGATATTATCAATCAAAACGTTAGCCATGTATCCAATAAGTAAATTAACGGATGAGGTTGGTTTAGGATTAAAAACAGCTGAAAAATTAGTAAAAGCTGCCCAAGATATAGCAAAAATGGGATTTAAATCAGCAGATCAAATATGGGAAAAGCGGAAGTTATTAAATAGATTAACTACAGGCAGTCGGGAATTTGATGATTTATTAGGAGGAGGTATCGAACCAGGGGCAGTTACAGAGATTTTTGGTGAGTATCGTACAGGGAAGACTCAAATAGTGCACCAACTCTGTGTAAATACGCAATTACAATATGAACAAGGAGGTTTAGAGGGAAATGCGTTATATATTGACACTGAAGGAACTTTTAGACCTGAAAGAATAATTCAGATGGCAAGTGCGCTTGATTTAGATTATAATGAAGTGTTGAAAAACATAACAGTCGGGAGAGCTTATAATAGCGATCATCAAATTTTATTAATTCGAGAAGCTCCTCGGATTGTTGAGAGTAAAAATATAAAACTAATAGTAGTAGATTCATTGATTGGTCATTTTCGAAGCGAGTATGTGGGAAGAGGGACTTTGGCTTCACGTCAGCAGATATTGAATACACATATACATGATTTGCTAAGGATATCTGAAATATATGATGAAATGGCAGTTGTTTTTACAAATCAAGTTCAAGCTAAGCCGGATGTTTTTTATGGAAATCCCTTACAAGCTACTGGTGGAAATATTGTAAGTCATGGTTCAACAGTAAGAATATTTTTAAGAAAGGGTAAAGGAGAACAACGAATAGCTAAGGTTGTTGATGCTCCAAATATACCTGAAAGTGACGCTATATTTTCTATTACTGAGGATGGAATAAAGGATCAGGAGTAAGAAATCGAATTAATTCTAAAACTACGTTTTATTTAAAGAAATTTTTAATATTCTAGTTCGAAATTTACTTCAATTCCATTTCTTAGTGATTCTGAAATAATACAATATTGTTCGAAAAATTTAGCACACTGATCGGCCCTCTTACGCAGCTCAGGAGTATCAATTTTTGGGATTATTTTAACATCAATTTTTTTGACTCTCCATAAATGCTTATCATTTCTAGCAATTCTGACTTCTGCGTGCCCACGCAGATCAGATAATAAAAATTCTTTTTTCTTTAAGCAAAAAGAGAAACTTGCAGCTAGGCAACCTAAAACAGATAGGGCTAATAACTTAACAGGAGAGGGACCTATTCTTTCTGAGTTTTTATCATGTTTTTCATCAATATATAAACTATCCATTTTTATTTGACCAAGGTCGCACTTAAAAATCATTTCTTCTTCTTGTTTTAGACTGACTTTCGTCTTTAGCTCGTTTGACATACTAAAATCAATTTTTATAATTATTATTAAAATTAAATACTTATACATCGATATTTACATTAACTTCAATACCAGATCTTACTGATTGAGTAACAATACAATACTGTTCGAAAAAACTGTTATTATCTTTTACTGACTTTAAACATTGTTTAGCTCTTTTAAGGGTAGCAGGATTAGTTATTTTTGGTTCGATATCAACATCAATTCTTTTAATTCTTAAAAAACCCTTTTCATTCCGAGCGATTATAACTTCAGCTTCAGCTTTAAAATCATCAACTTTAAAATTCCGTTTCTTCAAACAGAATATGAAACTAGCGCTTAAACATCCTAATACTCCTAATGCGAGTAGCCTTGAAGGATTTGGACCCAACATATCAACGGCTTCTTTATGTTCTTCATCAATATAACAATCTTTTACCTTCAAATCTCCAAGATCACACTTAAAGATCATTTGAGATTGAAAATCATCCAATTTTAATCCTACCTTAGTTTTGATTTCATCTGTAATATTTATCACCTGGTTTTGTATCGATCATATAGACTAATCTTAAATTCATGCTTCTTAAATTTGATTGATATACTTTATAAAAAAGGATAATACAAAATTTATTTTAGTAATTACCTTGATTCAATCTTTTTTAATTTGAAATGACGGAATAAATGGAATGCGAGAAATGGAAAATAGATTAATACAATTAAAAAGTAATTTAAAGCGAAAATTGTTATGAATATTAACATTAATATGAATATTAAAGTCTCTATAACCAGGCAACCGATATTACCGTAATACTTTTTATCAAAAAAAGATTGGGAGCTTTTAAATTGAGATAAATATTTCGATATATTATTGAATTCATCTTTTGATATCAAGAGTTTAGCACCCACTTGTTTTTTCTGGAAATAAAAAAAATTTGTTCCCCAATCAAAAGTATCAAGGATTATGTGGAAAGAATAACTAAATCCACCAACTATCAAAGCCGGCCAACTAATTATTAATCCAAAAATAATGATTATCACACTTGGGATAATTGAGTGAGTGATTAGCATTCTATGATTATGATTTAAAGCGAATTTACTGAATAAGACATCAAAATCACATAAAAATGCAAATATGACAATTAAAAAAAACTCTAAGAAGCTAAAATGGAAAATATAGTTAAAAATCGAAGCGATAATAACACCGATTCCAAAATGAATGTTTATATGAATCCAAATTTCACCATATTTATTTGATATAATCTTTTTTTTTAATTCTATTTAAAACTTTCTTCTTCACTACGCATCCAGATGGTCCTATTTCTTCTACCAAGAAAGAAGCAGCAGCAGATGCTAGATAAGCAGCGTTCTTAATGTCTTTCCAAGATTTTTTAGATTGAAGAAATTCATATAAAAATATTGAAAAGTAAACATCTCCCGCACCTGTTTCATCACTGATCCTTTTTGGTCTGAAAGCAGGAATTTCTAATATACCATTATCTTTATTATAAATCATTGAACCGTTTTCTCCTAACGTCATGATATAAATCCCATTTGAATCAAAAATCTTGAAATAATTCATTATTTCGTAAAAATCACTATAATCATTTGTAAATATTTTCATTTCTTCTTCTGAACCTTTAAGGATCAACTTATTCTTAATCAAATCAATTATTTTAGTAACATTCAAGATATTGCTTTCATCAATCAGGTATGATACTTTTCCATTTTGATCTATTTTTCTAAGAAATCCTTGGAGATCAATTCCAACGTAAGAATTCGGAAATTTAAGCAAAATCTGTCTAATATATTCGTATGAAATCTCATTACACAAAGGCACGAGTACAATAATATCTGGTTGATTTTTTAAATATTCAGAAGGGATATCTTTAATCTCAAGATTAGGGCTTTTTGATTTGAGAGTTAAAACTCGAGAATGGTCAAAATATTCTAAAACAAAAGTTGTGTTTTCTACTTTTGAATATTTTACACCTTGTAAATCGATATTATGATTTTTTAAAGGATCTAACATTTTCAGATCAAAATTTAAATTTCCTATATGAGAAAGTATTCTAATTTTGACGCCTTCAATATAAGTTTTTAATGCTAAAGAACAGTAAGTTACACTCCCTCCTAAAGTGGGCTTATTTAATCGCTTAAGTCTTATGATACGGTCAACAGCAAAGTGTCCAGCAAAAAGGATAGAAAGAGATTGCTTATCTTGAATATTCATTTAAGATGATTTTAATTCTTCGATAATTTTATTCTTTTCATCTAAATCTAACTTTAATTTATTAATCTTCTTCTGCAAATCCTCAACTAAGTTAGACATTGGACCCTCGGGTGCGATAATTTGGGGTTGATGCGATGCTTTTATTTCAGCTATTACAGCATCTTTCATCTTTAATTTTTCTTGTAAATCTTCTATTAACCTTTCAGCTTCTACAAGAAAAAGGGTTTGAGTGGTTGTTCTGGATTTTTCGTTAAATTCTTCTTGTAATTGAGCAATTTTAGTTTTTAATTCTACGTTTTCTCTTTTTATCTCCTTTAATTCCTCTGGTTCAGGTTTAAATCCCTCTGTGTCAAGAGTTTGTGTGAGTTCGGATTTTTCTTTGGTTAAATTATCAACAATCCTCTTATATTTATTTAAATCTGCTTGAAGATCTTGGCATAAGAGTTCCAATGTTTTTGATGACGTTTGAGCTGGTTGTGGTTTTAGTACTTCGGTTTTTGAGGTATCAATAGGAATTACATAATCAACGGGAGTACTTTTTTCTTTCTCAATTAATTGTTCATTTAATGAAACTAATTCTTCATTAAGAGTAGCAATTTTCTGTTCCATTTCTCCAATTTGAGATTTTGATTTTGATAGTTCTTCCTGTAAGTCTTCAATTAAGGCTTTTGAGGCTTCAGACTTTTCTTCAGCAGCGGTTTTAGTCATAAATTCTAAAGCAGTAGTTGCATCATTCAATTTAAGATTTAACTCACTTATTTGATTGTCTCTTAAGTTTATCGCATTGTCTTTTTCTGTTAACCTGATTGTTAAACTCTGTAATTTAGTATTAAGTTCAATGTTTTTTGCTTGAAGCTCGTTAATTTTACCTGCCTCAAATTTACTTTTTTCAACTTTGGGTGCTTTTTTAATTTCTTCCTTTAATTTCTCGTTTTCTTGAATAGTTTTTCTCACAACTTCTTCAGTTCTACTTATTAAATCTATGTTCTCCTTAATCTTATTTCTTAGTTCTTCATTTTCTTTCTCTACTTCTTGTATTTTTTCTAGTGTCTCTGCAATGGCACTTGGTCTCTTTGAATCGTCCATCAACTTTTTCCTCCATAAAGTTATAAAATCCTCAACTTTTTCTTTATCTTCTTGCATTTTCTTGAGTTTATTTTTTTAAATTTTGCTTTTAAAAATTATTATATCATTTAACCAATATTCCAGAAAAATATCCAACACAATACCCTCCAATACTTCCTGCTCTTTCTGAACTTGTATAGTATTTCAATAATTCTCCCTTAGTTGCATTTAACTTTTTACAGATCAATAATAGGGTCGTTATTGTCTGTGGCCCACATATCGTTGTTTTTTTAGCTGATTCAAGAGTTTTTTCCGGATGCAAGCATTGAAATTCTTCAATTACATCTAAATCTATTTTTTTAAAGTCTTCTAGTTGTTGCGGATTATCCACTTGTTTATGAGACATATCAGAGGAAGCAACTATAACAATATCTTTATCTACAATCTCTATAATTTCAGAAATATTTTTTGAGATTTCATCCATTACGTTAAATTCTCGCACACCAGCTATTTTAATGGTAACAATTTTTACATCTTTATCCTGAGAGCAATATTTTATAAATGGTAACTGAATTTCTATATTATGTTCTTGTTCTGCTTGAATCCCCATGAAGAGAGTATTATCTTCTTCAATTATTTTGCTATTATCAATTATCATTTTTGATAACTCTTCGTCAATCTTCAAATTTCCTAAGGGAGTTTCCCATTCTCCTTTCTTCATTAAAGCGGTTTTGCGATAACCAATATGATCAGTGCCTAAAATTATAACTACATCGGGAATTTTTTCTTTAAACAAGTTTAAATATGTGAAAGCTGCACAAGGTCCAGAATATGCCATTCCTGCATGCGGAGATACGCCACCAATAATTTTTCTTTCTTCATTATTTAATGAGTGTGGTTCCTTTCCTGGACCAAAATCTTGATCAATAAAAAACTCTTTCAGTGCTTTAGATAAGCTATTTTTTGATCCCGGATACCAACTTCCAGCATGAGTTGCCTTTCTAAGAACCATTGTTCCAATACCCAAACATTATTTCTACAATATTAAATTTATTATTTTTAAAGCTTAAATAATTTAATTTAATCTTAGTGAAATTATAATAATTATTAAGTTATTGGAAATATCTAATAAATAATGAATCAAGTAAAGGAAAATCAAGTATCACTTGATAATATTGAAGTACCAGATAAAATTCCTACAAAATTCATTAATAACCGAGTTATTGTTTTTAATCCTTTATATGCATCTTATCTTTATGTTAAGAAGGGATTCTTTGGTAGTCCTCTAGGGATCAGTAAACCTCGATTAGAATATTTCTCTAAACCAAGTGAATTATCATTGATAGAGGCATATTATTTATTAGAGAAAGATGAAATTACGATCTATGATGTAAAAGAGAAAAGAGAATTAAATGTTAAAGAGTTTTTCACGATATCGAAGAAAATTCACCATAAATTTGAGGAGAAATATACAATCTATAGAGATTTAAGAGAAAAAAAATATGTTCCTCGCCCTGGTTTAAAGTTTGGAGCGGATTTTGTAGTCTATAGAAAAGGTCCAGGACTAGAACATTCACTTTTCATGGTTCATGTTCTTCCTCATGATTCTGAAATTACTGCGATAGATATGGTTCGTGCAGGAAGGTTAGCTACTTCTGTAAGAAAGAAATTTGTAATAGCAAACCCATTGACGAATTCTTATTATTTCTTTGAATGGTTTAAGCCATGAGATGTTTGGAATGATAAAGTTTATTTTTTCCTTTTTTTAATTAAACGAAGAGTAAATCTAGGGACTCATTCAAAATTTTATTCTTTAAATTTTCAATCGGGGTAAATTCCCCATTTGGGATAGTATGAGTAGCTCTTATAATATCATTCATTACTTCATCTTCATTGTTATCTTCAAATTTAAGACCCTGGTCTAAAAGAATTTTACCCTCTTTGTATAATAATAGGATTATTTTAATAATTCCTAATAGCTTCTTATGATCAGTAAAATTATCAATATCTTCAAAAGCATTTTGTATTAAAAAACCATTCCTAATTAAATTAGCAATAAAAAGATGTAATCTTTGATCATCTGGTAAATTCTTCTTTCCAACAAGCTGCATTATAGATATCAAATCATTTTCTTTAGATAATATCTCATCTACTTGTTTTCGGCATTCTAACCAATCAATATCTATTTCAGGCCAATATATATCCTTTTCTACCCACCATTGATAGATATAATCAGGATAATTAGAATATGATTTTAACCAATTAATTGCAGGATAATGCTTAAGGTAGGATAATTTCATATCTAATGTTAATAAACCTTGAACCACTCGTTTAGTAGCTGATGTGACTGGTTCATTTAAATCTCCTGCAGGAGGAGATATGGAACTAAGTATTGTTAAAGATCCTATGGTTCTTTTTCCTTCATTATCTGATCCTAATGATTCAATGACGCCTGCTCTCTCATAAAAGCTAGAAAGCTTCGTAGGTAAGTATGCAGGGTATCCTTCTTCAGCGGGCATTTCCTCTAATAACCCTGAAATTTCTCTTAATGATTCTGCCCATCTTGAAGTACTATCAGCAATAATGGCAACATTATATCCCATATCTCTATAATACTCAGCAAAAGTAACACCTGAAAAAAGACTAGCTTCACGAGCAGATACAGGCATATTTGAGGCATTTGCAATTACAATTATATGTTCTAACAATGGTCGGTTATACTTAATATCATGAATTTCTGCAAATTGCTTCAAAATATTGGCAATTTCATTACCTGGTTCACCACAGCCAATAAAAATTATTATATCGGCATCACAATATTTAGCTATAGTTTGTAATAAAACAGTTTTCCCAGTTCCAAAGCCTCCGGGAATAGCAAAAGTTCCTCCTTTTGCGATCGGAAATAATAAATCTATTACTCGCGTTCCAGTTATTAACGGTTCAAAAGCTTTAACTTTTCTCCTATAAGGACGTAGTCGAGTAATTGGCCATTTTTGTAACATAGAAAAAGAATGTTCTTGACTATTAACGTCTAGACGATAAATCTCGTCTATTATAGTATAATCTCCCTCTTTATTTATATAAGATATTCTTCCAAACTTTCCAGGGGGAACCATAATTTTATGTTCAATAATAGGTGATTCTTGTACAGTACCTATAATATCACCGTTATTTACCATTTCATTTATATTTCTTAATGGTTTAAAATGCCACTTTTTGGTTCTTGATAATGATGGAAATTCAGTTCCTCGCTTTAAATTTCCCTCTTTATAATGATTAAATATCTTTTTTAAAGGTCTTTGAATGCCATCGAAGACATTTGCTATCAATCCTGGGCCTAATTCCATCGATAGTGATTCTTGTAGGCTAACAACTTTATCATATAATCTTAATTTCTGAGTGTTATCATAACACTGGGCAACTATATGGTTTGGATAAATTTGAATAACTTCACTTAAGATATTATATTTGATAACTTTTATTAAATCATGAAGTCGTATGTCTACTTCTAATCCTTTTACTTCAATTAATGAACCTTTTATTGAAGTTATTTCCCCATAGTTAGTTGAATTCTCTGAAGTATTCAAATCTTTTATCCAAACTCACATTTTTATTTTTGCTTTTCTATTTTTTTACTAATTTGGAGTACCACATACAGGACATTTTTTTGTATTTCTTGGAATAAGCATTCCACAATTCTCACATTTCTTAACAATATTTTTACTCGCAACTCGTGAACCACATCTAGGACAATTCTTAACATAACCAGTTAATGTCATTCCACAATTCTCACATTTATTAATCAGAGCCCTACGGTATTTAAAATCAAAACTTATATCGGCTAATCTTTTTCTATCAGGTGATCTATCAATCTTAAACTCTTCTCTTTGGTGATATTGTTGATTATTTTTCCGTCTTTTATCTGGGAACATTTTTGAATACAAACTTCTGCTTTTTCTGGTTCTTAGATAAAATCCTAAGAGAAGTAAAACTACAAAACTTACAGTTAAACCAATTATGAGGGGATTTGTTTTATAGACAGTTAGTAGATAAAATAAAAAGATTATAATAAACAAATACAAAATTAGGGTAATTGATCTTAATACAATCCGTTTTTGTGAGACTTTCTCTTCAGATTTTTTCATAATTGATAAATTTAATTTGGTTCCACGTTAAAAAAATTTTTTAGAGATTAATTCTGTAGCTTCAACAATGTTTTCTTGAGCTTTCTTAGATTCAATAGTTTTTTCAATTTCTTCTGAAATAACATCTTTTTCGCTACTCAATTTAAAATTTATCACTGAATAAATTTCCTTTAAATAAAAAGGATAAAATTCAGTCCCGGTTCCTGAGTAAAATTTGAAAAAGAATTCGTAAAAATTTAACCTTAACGCATTTAAAAAAACTAATAACCCTTCTATCAGAACCACAACAATGTTTCCAAAAATTAAGCCGATTATTTTTATAACCTCGACAAGGGCTCCTTGCCCTTGAATCAAATCTGCCATCGCTTGAATTGCAATCATCAAGGAGATATGTGCTAAAGCCAAAGCTAATAATCGTATATATGAAGCTACATTACTTAGTATAGATAAGAAAGTTTCAAAAGTTTCCATCGATCCTTCCCCTACTAATTCAGTATATGATTCCTTTTTCAAATACGGTACTCCAAATACTTTACCTAATGGTTTTAAAATTATTAATAAGATACCTGGAATGACAACAAATAAAATAGGATAAAAAGGAACTATTCCAAACAATAGATCAAGCGATATCCAAGAGTTAATATTAAATTTATATGTAAATATTAAATAAGTTCCTCCCGATAATAATAAAATCTTAATTAAAGAGTCAGAAATAGCTAAATACTTCTTTGATTGCCTCCAATAGTTTAAAAGTTGTATGAACCAACCTAAATTGATATGAATAACTCCGATTAATACTGCAAATGAAAAAACTGTCAGAATATTTGAGATAGGATTGTGTAGGGTGATATCCAAGACAGGCGTTAATACAATAAGAATTAAAGGGAGTAAAATTAAGGTTAACCCCAAACCAATTATCCATCTCCTTTTTTTAGGACGGGAAATCATTCTTTCAATTCCACCAATTATTAAAATAACTGCCCCTATACCGGATATAATGAGTAATATATTTGGTTCTGGTATTATACTTGACAATTTAATTGGGTTTAAATGGACTAAGACCTGACCACCTATTTCAATATCATGCATTCCAAAAAATTCACCATATAGGAATCCACATAAAATCGCACCCCAACCACAGTAAAAAATGATCCAACAAAAATTTAAAAAATCTGAGCCCTTTTTATTTCTGAAAAGAAGAGCTCCAACAACACCCGCAATTATCAAAACTATACCGTGTCCAATATCTCCAAACATCAACCCAAATAGTAATGGGAAGGTAATTGCTAAAAAAGGAGTAGGGTCAATTTCAGAATAAGAAGGAGTGCCAAACATTCGTGTTAAAGTTTCAAAAGGTCTTACAAAAATATTATTTTTCATTATTGTTGGTGCGGCATTTCTTAATTCTTCCTCCTTTTCTAAATCTTCAGAACGAATTTCTTGACTTTCTTCTAACTTCTTTGATTTTGATTTTTTCTTCGTTTTTAAGTCAATAAAAGGTTCTTCTGTGCTTTTTTCTAACTTCTTTGATTTTGTTTTTTTCTTCGTTTTTAAGTCAATGAAAGGTTCTTCTGTGCTTTTTTCTAAGTTCTTTGATTTTGTTTTTTTCTTCGTTTTTGAGTCGATAAGAAGTT
>JBHLRJ010000016.1:34681-41055 GCA_048882645.1 Candidatus Thorarchaeota archaeon | reverse complement strand
GATTTTTCCATTAAGCATCTGTTATCAAATCCTACTATAAATTAAGATGATAAGAATCAGTAATTTAGGATTGTAATAGTTATAAGAATAATAAGCTATATTAATCTTTTGATTCAAATTCTGAAAATTCGACTTTTTTTAATAATTCTGATAAGTAAAACTACAGCATATACTTAAAATCTAAAAATCGTAAATTTGTATTACAAAAATTACTCTTTTTTTTACTATTAAGGATATTAGAATTCTAATTAAAATGATTTAACAACATTTCAGTTAGAGTTTCAAATGTTTTTTCAACATTTTCTCCTGTTTTTGTAGAAATCTCGCTGTAGCTAGATAAATTATATTTTTTCGCTAAGTTCATACCCTCTGCTCGATTTAACTCACGAAACTCTTCTAAATCTAATTTGCTGCCTACTAACATAATCGGCACATCACCAGCTTGTTCTCTTAAAATCTTAATCCATTGAACTAAATCCTCCAAAGATTGTGAATTTGTAATGTCAAATATAATCAGGGCTGCATTTGCTCCAGGGCAGTAGGAAGGTAAGAGGAATCTGAATCGTTCTTCACCTGCAAATTCCCAAATTTGTAATTTAATTCGTTTTCCATGCAAATATATTTCTTTAACGTGGAATTCTACTCCAATAGTCAACCTTTCAGATGGATTAAATACATCATAACAGAATCTGTCAGTTAAGGCTTTTTTCCCTACGTCAGGTTGACCAAGTAACAAAATTTTAAAGGTATGATCATAACCAAACGGTGGTTTAAAGATAATCTTCTTTTTTTTCTTGGAGATTATCCTATTCCATATATTCACTAACTTTGAGATTATTGACATACGAATTATAATTCTGTTATATAATGCAAATTATATGCTGAAAAAAACCTTGTTCCCAAATGTATTAAGTTTGTCTACGCATTTAAACTTTACATTTTGGTTAGTTTTTCATATGAAATAAAGGAATTTCCCTATAATATAGAGAATTAAAATTGATTAATAATAATATGAACAATTGAAACTTAAAAATGTGTAATTTCTCAATAGTTTATTCTACTGTTGTTCCTCTGTTAAAATGTATTAATTGTTTGGATAATTTATTAATATTTAAACAAAGCTTTAAGTATGTTTTATATACAATCTAATATTCTATGACCATAATCCAACATTTTAGAAAATGTTAAAGAGATTTTAATCAAGAATTTTATGGAGGTGCTAAAATGTCATCATCAGGGCAATTATCAAAAGCATGTAAATATTTCTTGGGAATAGATTTCTTAATTGGTTTATTTTTTGGTATAGTCTTTGTCTTTTTCCCTGAATTTTTCTTTACATTAATTAACTGGACAACAGCTGATCCAGTTTCTATAAGAGTACTTGGAGTAGCTATCATAGCTCTTTCTGCTGGTTCATTAATTGCTGCTTTCGAGGATTACTGGAAAGAAATTAGAGCAATAATGGAAATGGAAGTCTTGTGGCTATTATTAGCTTTATTAACAGTGATTTTTAGCCATATCCTTTTCGCTTTTCCAGTACAAGCAATATTTATAGACATCATTCTAGCAATATTACTTGCAGGCTTTCTATTCTTTATCTTAAAAGAACGAACATAATTTATTATTAATTTTTTTTTTTTCCTAATTGTATATCTGATTTTTATGAAATCAATAAATTAATTCTTTTTACGCAAATCGATAATTTCTAATAATGTAAAATGATCATCAAAAATGAATTTATCTTCATAATGCTCAGTATAATCTTCATCCATCTCTTGAGTATGTAAGAATTCTGTTTCGGTATAAATATCATATTTACATACTACTTCAAAGACTTCTTGCTCTTGATATTTTGATTCCTTAACTTCTCCCATTTGAAACTTACTTAGAGATCTATAGAAAAGATGATCACTTCCTTTCCTTTCATGTTCTCCAAGAGAACGTAGTTTGAAAATTTCCTCTTGTATGATTTTTTCCATTCTCTCTAGATTTACCATAATCTCCTCAACGCAAATATAAAATTATTTTATACTTTCTGATTTTTTAATTCAGTAATTGTAATTTCGGGATGGTGATACTGACCTTTACCTAAGGTTTTTTTTCCATACTGAATTGAATTTTCAGGACAGTAATTAAGACATGCAAGACATTGCACACATTTATGTATCCATTGCGGCTTACCTTGTACGAGGAGTATATTATCGACAGGACATACTTCAGCACATACTCCACATTTATTGCAATTTTCATCGATAATGAAGAATTTATCACTCTCCTGTACATTTTCTCGAAAAGACCTATTCGTTTTTTCAATCCCTCTTTTAGTTTTTGTAATGTCGATTTCAAGTGTTTTTTTACCCGCTTCTATAATATTAACAATCTGCTTAATTTGGGTATGTGCTTCTTCAAACCACTCCTGTTGAAGATCTGTCGGGGTAATGATATCATCTAAAGTGTAGTTATTGGGCATACGAATAAAAAAACCCGAACTAAGAGATTTTGACTTTGACAAGAGAATTCTTTCTATTTGTATTAAAGGTATACCATTATAATCTCCAGAACGAGTCACCACTGCAAATAAATAACTAGTATTGTGGAGCAGAAGTCTTTCTATAAAATCATGAACAATAAGTGGCAATCCCCAAAAATGAAGTGGGAAAACAAAACCAACTTTCTCACTTGTAGTCGCAATATGATCATTTTGCCAAAGCTTAGCCATAGGAATAACCTCACAATCTTTTAAGATTAATGACAAATCTTTAGCTATTTTTAATGAATTACCCGTTCCAGAGAAGTAATAAATTGTTGTCTTCATATTTCTCATTTTATTTGATTTCAAAATCCTAATTTTTAATTGAAACTTATTATTATAATCCTCTTAATATCTTTAATTAAAAGATTCATTTTAAATTCTCGAAATTTTCCTTAAAATTGACTGATAATATTGAAAGGTTAGGAGAATTATACAAGCTCTTAATGAGTGGAGATTACTTATACGATGACACCGTTTCCTTTCTTGATTTCATAAAGATTCTGCGTGTAATAAAAACCCATAGATCTTTCTCAAAATGCTTTAAATATTCTCATATCGATCTAGCCTCCTTTTTAGGGATAATAGAGTTTCTGCAAAATATAAATGTGGTAAATTTAACCAAAAAAAATAAACGATTCCGAATTCAAAATGTTGAGATCCTTGATCCAATTCATAAAGTACCTTCACGTTTTATTATGGCTCTGAAATTAATTAGAAAAATCCCTCTTAAATATACATTAACTGCTAAACTCATGCTTTTAAAAGAGTGCAGTCTCCTTCAACTTTATAAGCCAAAATTTGTCCTAAATGTAAAAAGTTTTCAACTTCCATGCTCAATCCAAACATCAATAAAAAGGACTATGTTGATCGCAGAAAGCACCTACTTTTCTTCTCAAAAAGCTTTATTTATTGGAGACGATGATTTAATCAGTATCCTGTGTAAATTTCTAATACCTGAATTATCAATTACTGTAATAGAAATAGATGGAAGAATAACAAAATTATTGAAAAAACTTGTACAGAGATATAAGTTTAAAAATTTTAGGATATACAATCTTAACTTTAAAGAGATTAATGAAATTCCTGAGATTATAAATCAAAATTATTCTATTATTCATTTAGACCCACCCTATCAAGCAAAAGAGCTACAATCATTTTTTAGTAATATAAATTTAATTCTTGACGATAAAATAAATCAAATTTTTTTAAATGGACTATTTGACAATAAGAGTATGTCTATTCTTAACCAGTTTGTTACTGTGAATGATTTAATCATTACAAAATATTATAAAGGCTTTAATTCCTACCCCTTTAAAACATTGGATTCAAAATATTTAAAATACCTAAAGAAAAAGATAAGGGTTGAGAATTTAATTAAGTTTAGTGAGAAAAATCTGCGAAAAATCACTTATTCAAGCGATTTATATTTGATTGAAAAAGGATGGGTTATTAAAGATTAAGAGGCAATTGAAGTGAAATATAAAACCGAGACCATGCTACGCTCAGTAAAGGTAAAGATAAATACAGAGAAAATTCTTGAAGATTTTTATTCAGAATATAATCACATAGAAATTTTGAAAACAATGAGTTTTGGTAAGATACTTGCTTTAGATAATGAGATACAATTTACTGAGTTAGATGAATTTATTTATCATGAGATGTTTTGCTTTCCTTCTCTTTTGTGTCATCCCGAACCAAAAAGGATTTTAATTATTGGGGGTGGAGATCTATTGCTCGCAAAACAAATTTTAAAATATGAACCCATTGAAATAATCGATTTGATTGAACTGGATTCATATGTAGTGAAGTTTTGTAATAAATATTTCAAACCATTGATTCGAGATACATATAAACACCCTAAATTAAACATAAAATATCAAGATGGTTATCATTTCATAAAGGAGACCTCGAAGGTTTACGATATTATATATATTGATTTACCTGATAAAAAGAAAAACTGTGAATTCGCTTATGACGATAAATTCTATAGTGACGTTAAAGAGATTTTAAGTCCGAATGGAGTTCTCTCAGCTCAAACCGGAAATGGAAATTGTTTTTATTATTCCCAAAGGTCCAAGAAAATTAGGAAAATTCTCTCGATAGAGAACCCAAAAAGTTGTATTGAATATTTAAAATTATTCCATCGTCACTTCAAAAATAGTTTTCAGTACCGCCAATATATACCCTCCTTTTTTGGGAGTTGGTCATTTACACTAGGATCAGATGGAATCGATTTTAAAAATGTGAGTTATGAGCAAATTAAGAATAATTATCGATATATTAATAACAATTCATTATATTATTCTCCAAATTACCATCAGAGTATTATATACCAACCAAAGATTTTTGAGGATTTAACCGTTTGTATTATGAAAGAAAATTCAATCAAATTTTCCTAATATATTTCTTAATAACCCTAATTAATTTATCAGACGTTTTTGGAGTAAAATTTTTTGAATGACTCACTGTTATTAAAGTAAATGGATGAGAACTTCTGTATTCTAAGTGAGGAATAAACTCAACAGGAATTTCCGGTTCCACATCTAGTGGTGTTCTATCAATTTCAAATCCTTTTTCCAATAATTCTTTCTTATCAAATTTTTTTAATTGAATATACCCATTTCTTATATCATAATCTTTGAAGTGAACTTTTAAAAGATCTTTTTCCCATTTTGGGTGGAGTATATAGGTTAATTTTTTTATCCATCTACATGCTAACGCAAAAGCTAAATAATTTGCTTCATTGATTCCAAACAAGAGTGATTCATCTGGATATATTCGCTCTTCAATTGGTTTATGTAATAGTTCACTTGTTATATATATCCAACCCCAATCCGCAACCCCTATATCAGAATGGGCATCAATATGAACAAGTTCAAAAGGAATATTAAGTTTTTTAGTGAGAATTAGCTCTCTCCAAAAAGCAAATGCTTCATCGTGATGCTTAACAATCTTTCCTGGTATAGGTCTTTTTCTAACTAAAAAACACCTGTTTTCAAGAAAACTTTGTAATGTGTGTTTACTCCACGGATAATATTTTTTCTTTTTTAAACGCCTACCATTTTTGCTCGCATCAGTAATTTTATTAAGAAAATAGTCCAGATCAATATCAAGTATTCTATCCATATTTCTAATATAGGGCAAAAACTCCTTTATTGTATATTCAACATTTAAATATTCACAATTAACAATTAAATATCTTTATAACTAAATTGAAATTAATAATTGGTAATTACTTATTACAATAGCATGATTCAAATTATGTTTCTTTATAGCCATTGGATAATTGTTATTTGCTTGTTTGCTTTATTAATACTGTCAATTGTCCATTTTGTACGGAGAGTAAGGGCATTTCGAAGAGTTGGACGGAGAATCAGGAGAGGATTCAGAAGAGTAAATCGAAAGGTTGGGAGAGCTTTCAGAAGAGTGCAAAGAGTTCAAAGAAAGTTTGCTGAAACTGATCCTAAAATCTATAACTCGATTAAAACTTCTAGTTCAAATACTATGAAAGAAGTCTTAGATAGCAAAGGTACCAATAGGATTAAAGCGAAGGACATAAAAAAGGAAGTAAAAAATCAGGTTGCAATTAAAATCGAAAAAGAATTGCAGGAAAGCCCTATGAGGGATATGAGACCTTTAATTGATAATACTATTGATGAAACAATCAATCTCGCACTGTTTGAAGAAGTATCAAAAAGAGGAGACCAACTGAATATAACACGAGTACCACCTATAAATAAATATTTATGGAGATTAATTCTTCCTCTTTGTGTTGCTGGTGGTGTTGGAGGTCTAAGCTTCTTTTACCCTGATAAGATACCTCCAGGAGAATTGGTTGTTC
>JBHLRJ010000016.1:0-34671 GCA_048882645.1 Candidatus Thorarchaeota archaeon | reverse complement strand
ATCCCATACAGGTTGTTCAATCTATATTGATTAATGCAGCTGTTTATGGATTAGGAGCACTAATGTTAGTGGGATTACTCATCTTAATAAGAAGAAAATAGATAGATGTGAAAAATAAATCCTAATTTTTGATTTCTCATCTTAATCTTTTTCCAATGGCACCTACATAAATAGCTGTCTCATTTATACCATCAATATTTAACAATTCATTGAGTTCATCATCAAATATTGCTCCTATAGTACATGCTCCTAAGCCTAAAGCCTCTGCAATTAAATAAAAGTTCTGACCAATGTGACCCGCATCTAAATAAATGTACCGATAACATCTTTGAAGATATTTCCATTTGGACCGTTCTATAACCGCCGTCCACACAAAATTCACTGCTGATTTAAATGCTATTCCTTGGTCTAAACATGCTTTCGCAATCTCACTGCGGAAATCTCCATCTTTTATTAGTTCAAGACTATGCTCTGGAATATTATAGTGATATATCCCTCTTCCTAGATTTTTCACATTATTTATTACAGGATACACTTCAATAGGATAGAGACCTCCTGCTGAAGGAACTGTTCTAAATGCAAAGTTAGGAGAAATTCGGGTTAATCCTGTCATCCCGAATAATAAAAGACTAAGTTGCGATTGTGATAATGGCTCATCCTTAAAATTTCGGATAGATTTTCGATTTAATATTACCCCCCAAAACTTAATTTTCTCATCAAACTCTGGATTGGGTAACCTAATTATTTTTCTCGCATTTGGATATGCTT
The DNA here is from genome assembly GCA_048882645.1 of Candidatus Thorarchaeota archaeon. Lineage (GTDB taxonomy): Archaea > Asgardarchaeota > Lokiarchaeia > Sigyniarchaeales > SOKP01 > Loki-b32. The sequence continues at coordinate 33,903 of JBHLRJ010000016.1, read as the reverse complement.
TATAGACTTTTGGTTTATTTCTCCAATCCAGACGATGTTGTGGTAATTTATTTCTAACATATTTGGATTTAAGTTGAAAATTGTCTCCAAAATTCTCTAATTCATGACTCATATTAGAATTAGATTAAGATATCTTTAAAAATTTTAATTTAATATTTTAAAACTAAATAAAAACAATAAAGAAAAACGAATTTAAATTGGGGGATTCTACCTTCAGTACGAGAAGAACAACATCAACTTATCAGATATTTAATTTTTCATCATTAGGAAAAATGCATCCCTAAAATGAACTAGCACTAACCATCCAATACACTAACAAGGACTTGTTGAAAGCATTTTTCCTACAATACCTATAAGACTAATTGGAAATAGTATTATAAAAAATGTATGTTTCAAATTTAAACATTACGAAACTCATGGTATTCGTAGAAGGGCAAGTAAGGAAATCTGATTAGAAGACTTTCTTCATTATTATTTTTGAATCTATTTTTGTATAGAATTTATTCCTTTTATCCATTAATTTCTTCATCACTATCTTTAGCGTCATCTTCATCAATAACCTTTATTCCATTTATTTCATCTTCTAAAACCTGTAAGAGCTGTTTCTTACGATCCTCAATATCTATATCCAGTTCATCCTCCGGAGAGAATAAATCTTCTTCTCCCTCGATATCAATACTAGCCATTTTTTCCATGAATGCCTCATATAAGCCATCAATAAGAGTATGTAACCTTGATGTTGAATTTTTGATGACATCAGAGCTTTTATGAGGACACTCTTTACAATCCCTTATACTTGTGTCTATTTTCCCCAATTCAGTAGACATTTTTTCTAATGACTCAAATATATATCGATCGTTTAATAATAGGGTAATTTTCTCTTCTTCTGTCTTTTTTCTTGTTTCATTAAAAATCTTCCAATATAAATCTACTATCCAATCTTTAATTACCTTCTCATTTTTTAGGATTAGCTCTATCTCATCATCTTCACGTGTGGCGATATCTTTTATGTAAAATCCCGGATAAATTTCTACATTTGATTGAATAATTTCTATTGATTCTTTACATACCGCTGCGATACTCTTTTCTATTTCAGGGGAAATCTGTTGATTAAATAGCAAAGTAATCATTAGCATTTCCCTCTTGCCACGAGCCCACTCTGACCAGATTTCAAAATAATAATTAAGTAGTGTTATATTTTCGAATGATTGTGTGAAAAATTCTTCTTGATTCTGTCGTGTCATGATATCTGGGATTCTCTCTAGAATTTTTTCCTTATCTAAATTTGCTTTTGGAAAAGAATCATACACACATGTACCTATTCTTGTATGAAAATAAGATAATATCACAATCATTCTCACTCGCACCAATTAATTTTCGTTTCTAAATATTATATTAAATATGATAATCTCTGTTTATAAATTTCACACTCTTGTTAAGAAATTATTACTGTTATTCATTTTTTAAAATTAATCCAATTTGAAAAATCGAGGAAAATGGTAAATAAATATTATCGGATAGCAACGAGAATTATAAAAAATACAAAGAAAAGCACGAAAAAAACCAATGGGAATATGAAAATCCAAGGTTGGACTCGATTTTCTTCAGCCTTCTTGCTTGAAAACCATCTTCTCTCCTTATTAGATTCTTCTAATTTAATAACTTTCTTTTCTAATTCTTGAATTTTAAGATCTTTTTCATCTACCGCTTTAGAAATTATTTTCTCTTCCCCACAATAGGGACAAACAATAGCATTTTCATCTAGTTTGGAACCACATTCTGTACAATACATTATTATAGCATCTTTATTGAAAACTGAATAAATCTTATAAACCTAATATAAATTGATATTAAAATAGTTTAACTTAATTTATTAATAAAAAGATGAATTTATATTTTTTCAATGAATAAAAAAAAGGGAATTAAAGAGACTTTACTGATTCCCTAACTGATTTTTCAAACAGCTCACATACTTTATCTGTCTCTTCGTCATTGATTACTAATGGAGGTTTGATTTTAAGGGTGTTATGGATGAAATAACCTGCCGTTGACATGATTTGCATTTGTTCACCAAAAAATATTCCATTCTTCCATGCTACATGAATTAACTTATCTAATAACTCATTATAAGGCTCTCTGGTTTCGGGATCTTTCACGAATTCAACACCAATAAATAATCCTGGTCCTCGTATATCACCTATTACAGGTAATTCTTCAGAAAGATCTTTTATAAAGGATGTAATCTTCTTTCCTTGTCTATCTGCATTTTCAGGAATTTTATTCTTTTCTAGAATTTCAATCCCTACCAGGCATGCGGCCATTGCCAATGGGGGGGAACTAAATGTTGAATGCTCCTCAAATTCAGTTAAGGTTCGAAGTTTTGAATTTGCTACTGTTATTCCAATAGGGACTCCTGCAGCAGCTCCCTTGGTAAGTGTCATAATATCTGGAGAAACATCTGTATTATATGTGCTATTGTACCACTCTGTGGCAAACATTTTTCCAGTGCGACCAAACCCTGTTTGAGCTTCATCATAAATGAGCAAAATCTTATTGTTTTTGCAGATCTTTTTTAATCCTTCCAAAAATTCCACGGGTGCAGGTATTTGTCCTCCGGGGCCTTGCATAGGTTCTATGATACAACCAATTGGAATTCCTGTCGCAAACATTTCAATTTTTTCCCGTACCATTTCTAAACATTCCAAATTACAATTTTTATCTCTATATCCACCAAAGCCGCCTTTATAGTGCCATGGACAGTGATAACAATAAGGAAAAAAAGTTCTTACCCATAATTCTCTCCCGAGACCAGAAAATCTCATGGGAAGTCGTTGCGAAGCACCCATCATTACTAAACTCGATCCATGATACCCTCGTCTGAACACTATGAATTGATCACCCTTTTTGTTATTAATCATTGTTAAGCGCATTGCACATTCTAAAGCCCATCCTCCTCCTGAATTATTCACACTTATTCTTCCTCCCTTTAATTCGCCAGGAAGGATTTCAGCGAGTTTATTTGCCAATCTAATCCTAACAGGAGTTAAAAAATATGACCAGGTATGAGTAGCAATTTCAGATTGAAGTTGAATTGCATAACTGATATCAGGGTTATTGTGTCCTAAACTGTATACCCACGCTTGAGAAGTACAATCTAAAATTTCTTGGCCATCATGAGTTTTAAAATATATTGAACCCGGTTTGGTACTCCCAATTACGATATGCTCTCGAGCATTTGTTAAAAGGTGATTCCTACGACATATTAGAATTTCTTCTTCATTTAAAGGATTTTTTAGCATCCTCTCTATATCTTCTTTCTTTAAATATTTTGGATCTGTCACTTATTTTCACCCATATACATTCATTAGATTAGATTTTTAATAGTTTGTTGAATTAATTTCGCATTTGGAATGATTTGCTTCTCCAAATTTGGAGAGTATGGAATTGGAACATCTGGTGTGTTGATTCTCACGATTTTTTTCTTTAGATATTGGAATCCTTCTTCAGCTACAAATGCAGCAATTTCAGAACTCACTGAACATGTCTTGCAGCCCTCATCCACAATAACTAACTTACCTGTCTTTTCAACCGAATTTAAAATTGTCTTTCTATCCAGTGGAACTAAAGTCCTTGGATCAATTACTTCACAATTAATACCCTCTTCTTTTAATTTAGTCGCTGCCTTTAAACTTTCTTGAACCATAGCTCCCGTAGCAACTATAGTAGCATCATCACCTTCAGTAAATAATCTTGCTTGCCCAAATGGTAATGTGAAATTTTTATCTAAAGGAACTTCACTAGTAAGATAATATGCTCTTTTATTTTCAAAAAATATAATCGGATCATCATCGCGTATAGCAGTCTTCATTAATCCTTTGAAATCACGTGCATCCGATGGCAATACAACTTTTAAACCTGGCACATGCATAAACCACGATTCAAAAGATTGTGAATGTTGTGCTGCTCCCATTATTCCTGTTCCAAACGGAACTCTAATTGTAACTGGAACATTAATTTGCCCTCCATACATATACCTAGCCTTTGCAGCTTGGTTTACGATCATTTCCATACAAACACATAAAAAATCTGCGAACATAATCTCCGCAATAGGTCGCAATCCCGCCATAGCGGCTCCCACAGCGCATCCTAAGATTGCATTTTCACTAATCGGAGTATCACGTACTCTCTCAGGACCAAATTTTTCTAATAATCCCTCAGTAACGAAAAAGCATCCTCCAAATTGACCGATATCTTCTCCCATAATAAATACAGATTCATCTCTTTCCATTTCTTCTTCGATAGCTAATCTTATTGCATCTAGCCCTCTCATCGTTTTAGTCTCAGCAGCCATTTTAGTCCCCTCCTAGCTTAATTGGATTTTTGTAAATATCATCAAGAACTTTACTAGTGTCTGGTTTGCTACTTTTCTTTGTAAATTGAAAGCTTTGCTCTATTTGATCTGCAACCTCTTCCCCAATTTCTTGAATTATTGCAGTGTCAATCACTTCTCCTTTAATTAGTTTTGTTTTGAATGCTTCAATAGGGCATCTACTCTTCCATTCCTCTTTTTCATCTTCTGAACGATATTTATCGGGATCCATAATAGTTTGACCCTGCCACCTATAAGTCTTACATTCAATTAATGTAGGGCCACCACCGTTTCTTCCAATAGTGACAGCTTCTTTTACAGTTCTATATACTTCAATTATATCATTTCCATTGATCGTAATTCCCTTCATTCCATACCCTTGAGCTCGAAGCGAAAAATCTTCAATAGCAGCTGCTGTATTTACTGAAGTACTCCATCCATATTGATTATTTTCTAAAATAAAAATAACAGGAAGCTTCCACGTGGCAGCAAGGTTCATAGATTCATGCAACATACCTTGGTTTGCAGCTCCATCACCAAAGAAAGTGAGAACTACTTTACCCTCATTTCTCATTTTTGAAGCTAATGCTACTCCAAGAGCCAAAGGAGGTCCCGCTCCTACGATTCCATTTGCTCCGAGCATGTTCTTTGAAAAATCAGCGACATGCATCGAACCTCCGCGCCCTTTGCATATTCCCCCCTCTTTTCCGTAAATCTCTGCCATTAATGAGTTAACATCTCCTCCTTTCGCAAGAAAATGACCATGTCCGCGATGTGTAGAAGTAATATAATCATCTTCATTTATCGCTGCACAAGCTCCAACTGCAATCGCTTCTTCACCTGTATATGTGTGGACTAATGGTGATTTAATTTTTCCAAAATCTTTTGTAATTCTAAGTTCAAATTCACGAATTAGAACCATCCTTTTTAAAAGATTAATTAATTCGTCAGGACTCATATCTTCCGGTAAATCTTCATCACTCATCTATTATCACTTCTTTTTTTGGTATTTTCCTTTTTAATATAGAAAACACCAAGTCAAATAAAATTTTTAGAAAAAGTTTGTTAAAAATTTACAATTTACCCTTTAGGGACGTAGCAAAATTTTTTGCGTTTATGAGGTCTTCAACATTTGGTCTGCCCTTATTTATCCCCCCAAATAGTTTAAGAAAGCTATTAGTGTTAAAACCTCCACAATTAAATTCAGCAACAATCACATAACCCTTATATTGCAATTTTTCCCTGAGTAATGAGTGATTTTTTGATAGAATTGTCTCCTCGAATGAAGGATCATGTTTGGTTAATCTTCGTGGAGCTCCATCAGTTGAAAATATGAATGCTTTTTGGTTCTTGACTTGAGCTAGACTATCAGCAAGTTCAAGTAAAGATTTATGATGTTTTCCATCATATATTCCTGATCCAAAACCTATTAGATCATATTCACGAATATCTTCATGCTCTATTTGCTGTGGCGCTTTTATTTGGGCATCGAGAACTTCTGCAAAGACTCTTGCGATTTTCTCAGTATTGTGGTGATGATATGAATATAAAACCAAAATTGTTTTCATTGTTAACACATTGACCCAATAAATTTAATTTACATTAAGAAAAGGTAAATAAATATAATAAAAATTATTAAAAATAGAATTTGAGGAAACTTTTAATCGATTCCCTGATAAATTTAAGTCCTTACGATTCTGGCTCAAAATCTAAAGAAATCGAATTAATACAATACCTACATCCTGTAGTTTTTGGACCGTCGTCAAAAACATGGCCCAGATGCCCTCTACAATTACTACAAAGAACTTCCGTTCGTTTCATTCCATAACTTCTGTCTTCCTCTTCTGTAACCCTTGAATCTTCAATGGGTTGGTCGAAACTTGGCCATCCTGTCCCTGAATCAAATTTTTTATCAGAAGAAAACAGTGGTGCTCCACACGCAGCGCATTTATAGATACCTTTCTCGTGGTGATTCCAGTACTTTCCTGTAAATGCCGGTTCTGTTCCCTTTTCACGAAGAACGTGGTATTGTTCCTTTGTCAATTTCTTTCTCCATTCGTCTTTGTCAACGTTTTCTTTTTTTTTAGACTTCATAGGATCTAGTACTAATATTTAATATAATAAATAATTCTTTATATTCGCTAAACGAATTGGTTTAATCTGCTTATGAGAATAATCCTTTATGAGACGCAAATTTATATAAAATTAACTATAGGTTTAACTCTCAAAATTAATAAGTAATAACTATGGAGATTCAAAAAGCTATTTTTGCCGCAGGTTGTTTTTGGGGTGTAGAATCTAACTTCCGAAAAGTAGAAGGAGTCATATCAACTCGAGTTGGATATACTGGAGGCCATTTCAAGAGTCCAAGCTATAAACAGGTTTGCACTCTTAACACAGGTCATGCTGAAGCTATAGAAATCACGTTTGATGTATCTAAAGTATCATATGATGATCTCTTAGATGTTTTTTGGTCAATTCATGACCCTACAACTCTTAATCGTCAAGGACCTGATATTGGGGAGCAGTATCGATCTGCAATTTTCTATATTGATGAAGAGCAGAAAGAAAAAGCGTTAAAATCCAAAGCTAAACTTGAGGCTTCTGAACAGTTTAAGAGACCAATTGTAACACAGATAGTCCCGGCTTCAGATTTTTGGGAAGCAGAAGAATATCATCAACAATATAATGAAAAAAGAAGAAGGTTATTTTCTCAACATTAACAGATAATCCTTTAATCTACGGAAATTTCCTCTTCATTTAAGACATCATTAATAACTTTTTTAAAAACACTATAGGGTTGAGCCCCAATTATAAATTTGCCTTCAATTAAAAATGTCGGCACCCCATTTATTCCGCATCTTCCTAATTCATCAGTATTCTCTTTAATCCTTAGTAGTGGCTCGTCACTTTTAATATAATCATTTATTTCATTCTTGTCCAATCCGATTGATCCTGCAAGTTCGAGGAGTAAATCTATATCTCCTATATCCTTTCCTTCTTTCCAGTAATTTTCAAAAACTAACTTATGAAATTCATCAAATTTCCCTTTATTTCGAGCAAATTCAGAGATCATTAAAGCTAATCGTGAATTTGGGAGTTTATCTGATGTTTTGAAGGTGATTCCATCTTCTTCAGCTAATCTCTTGACATTAACCATTACAGCTTCTATATATCCTCTTGGAAATAGTAAATCATTAATGCGGATGCCACTTTTTGGTATTTCAGGATGAAGCTCAAATGGTTGCCATTCCACATCGAGATTATACTTCTCTTTAAGCTTTTCGATTCTGTGGAACCCTATATAGCAAAACGGGCATATGTAATCAGAATAGACGATTACTTTCAACATTTTTTGATTCATAGTTCATTGTTAAGAAGCGAAAGCATGTTTTTATACTTTATTAATATGAAATGTAGAAAAAATAAGGTTTTTAGTTATTATTTTTTAGAATGTTTGATTTGAATTAGATTTATTAAACCTTACTATGTCCTTCTCCGATCTACAATTAGTTCTCCACCAACACCGACGTTAGCCGGAGCATTTTCCTTAATGACAACAGTAAATACATTTCTAGGTAATTTATAAGCTTTTTCGAGAGCATCTGTAATTTCTTTCACCAATGCTCTCTTAATATCTAGATCCTCAATTGGAGGTCCATCTAATACTGCTGTAGGCACTATACTTTTAACTCTCTTTTCTAAATTTTTTAGTTAATATTTTGAATCTAATAAATCATATACAAATAACCTTAAATGTATAGCGAGATATTTAGTATCTATGGGTTAACCATAATCTAAATAGTAGGAAAGGTAATACTTAATGAGAAAAAAAACTATTTTTGTTTCTCTGTTTCTACTTCTCCTTACAAATTATATTTATATTCATTTTTACTACAGTATTCCAGGGAATGGAGAATTCTGTATAACTTTTCAAGATCCCATTCAATATCAAAAGGATTATAAGCATTTGAGTCATAGATTAAGAATCAATAGTTACATTGAATTACAGGGACAAATCATAATTGATGGGAATAGTGATTGGGCATTAATCGCATCACTAAACGACTGGTGTAATGGAAATGGCACAAAAATGGATCCCTACATAATCGAAAATATTGCTATTAATGGAATATCAGTAGATGAATGTATCATTATTAAAAATACAGATGTGAATTTTATCTTGAGAAATTGCTTAATTTATAATGATGGGACTGGAGAAGCAGATACAGGAATTAAGTTAATAAGTGTAAAGAATGGCAAGATAATTAACAATACAATTATTAATAATATTCATAGGGGAATATATTTAGAAAGTAGTGAGGATAATTTAATTGGGTATAATCATTTAAACATATCCACAGATTCTATTTATCTCTCATCCTCGAATTACAATAATATCTCATACAATCATATTGATCGAGGTATCGAAATGATAATGATAAAAAGTAACAATAATAAAATATCGAATAACATTTTGAAACAGGAGTTAAGCTTAATGAATTGTGATAATAACATAATAACATACAATAATATTACCCAAAAGAATTACTACGGGTTAAGAATATCGGGCATTAACAATACAATTAGTAACAATAATTTTTATGGATGTGGGTTGTATATTGTAAAGTCCGGCAATCCAAAATCACATACAATTACTAATTCCAATTTAGTGAATGGAAAACCATTATATTACTTTATTAATGAGAAAAATTTAAATTCAAATAATTTTTCAAATGCGGGACAAATTATCTTAATCGATTGTTACGACACTGTTATCTCAAATTTAATGATTGATAATACTACAATTGGGTTTGACTTCTACCATTGTGTGAATATCACAATTATAAATAATACCATTAATAATAATCACCATGGAGGAATTGAGTTCACGGGTTGTTATAGGAACTTAATTATCGAAAACAAAATAATTTCTAATAGTTTTGGGATTTATTTTTATGATTCTAATCACAATGACATCATTGGAAATTTAATTATTAATAACGGTTATTCTAGTACGCTAATTCAGCGAAATAGCGGTATCATTTTCATTGATTCCCTATTTAATCATGTAACCAGGAATGTCTTTGAAAATAATCGTTATGGACTAAAGATTGATGAAAAAAGTAGAGATAATCTACTCTATAATAATTCTTTTATTGATAACACAGCATATGATCCTCTTGAAAGAAACCAATGGGATAATGGAGCATTAGGTAATTTTTGGTCTTATTATACTGGAGAAGATTTAAACGATGATGGAATTGGAGACACACCATATGATGTTCCACCATCTGGGAATAGTATGGATTATTTCCCTATATGGGATGATGGTGATGATAAAGGACCGAAGATAATTATTAACACACCCCAAATGTATCAAATTTTTGCAGATAATGCTCCTAACTATAGTATTTCTATTCAAGATCAATCTCCAATTGATGCCAAGTGGTATACTTTAAATGATAATCCTAAAAAATATTATTTTATTCTAAACAGCAGTTCTCTCAATCAGTTGGCTTGGGATGATATAAAGTCGGGAATAATTTCTTTAAGATTTTGGGCTAATGATACCCAGGGAAATTTAGGATTTAGAGAGATAACAGTAATTAAACATATAGGGATACAGATCAATAAACCGTCAAAAGACAAATCATTTAGCAATACTTCTCCAAAATATAATATAATTATTTACTCACAATTCAATATTAGTTTAACTTGGTACAGTTTAGACAATGGAATTACTAATAATACTTTCACAGGTCAAATAGGATTTATAAATCAAGATGCATGGAACTTAAAAGAAGATGGACTGATAGTCATAAAATTCTGTGCAAATGATTCTATGGGACATACTACTTCTAGTAAAGTATCAGTTTATAAAGACACAATAACTCCAGAGCTTAAAGTATACTCCCCCTACAATAATCAATTATTTGGACTGAGTCCACCATTCTTTAATATTAATATTTATGATTTAAATCTTCACTCAAAATATTATTCATTAAATAACCGTAAAAATATCACCTTTACTACTGAAAATCAGATTAATCCAACTGAGTGGAGTATATGTTGTAATGGAACAGTCATAATTAGGTTTTATGCAAAAGATCTAGCAGGGAATACGAATTCTTGTAGAATTTTTACAAGAAAAGATGCTCTTGAACCTGTGGTGATTATTCATTTACCCACCCAAAATCAAGTGTTTGGAAATGCCTCTCCTCCTTATTCTATTTCGATTATTGAAGAGGATATAAAAGCATTTGGGTACATAATCTGGACAACTTATGATAAATTCTATATTACAGATATCAAGGGAAGAATTGATCAGAATGCTTGGAATAAAATTAGTTATGGACCTCACACACTGAGATTTTTTGTTGAAGACAAGGCAGGAAATATTGGTTCTGCTGATGTAATTATTAAAAAGTCAGATAAAATACCATTAGTGGGTCAAATTTTGTCCATTCCATTCTATTTAATCAGCACTCTTAATATCGCAATATTGACAATAGCTGCAGTTATTATATTTATCCTTAAACGTAAGAGGATTTCATAATTTTCAGATTGAAAATATTAAGGCAAAAATTTTCCTCTTTATATAATCTGAGATCGACCCTTTAGGTTTAAGCTTTCTGATTTTTTATCTCTTGAAGTGCAATTTCAGGATGATGATATCTACCTGTGGTTAGAGTTTTGTCGTCAAATTGAATAGACCTTTCTGGGCAGAAATTAATACAGGCTAAACATTGCTGGCATTTATGATGCCACTGTGGAATCCCCTCGACTAGGATAATATTTTTCACAGGACAAACTTCTTTGCACACTCCGCAACTTGTACAATTATCATCAGAGTAGAATGCTTTATCACTTTCATTAACAACTTCTCGAAATTTTTTATTAAATCTATTCCTTCTACTTAGATCTTTTTCAAAAATATCTTGTGTGAGATTATTTTCCTTAGAATTCACCATTTTAGAGATTAATTCAACCTGTTCATCAGCTTTTTCAAAAAACTCTTTTTGGCGTTTTTCAGAGTGGATATCAAATCCAATTATATAATTATTTGGCATGGTAATTAGAAATCCTGCGTTAAGTGATTTTAATTTTGAGCTTAAAATTGTTTCCACTTGTTGCAGCGGTAATTCGGTAATATCACCCGCACTTGTTACGACCGTAAAGAAAAATTCTGATTTACTTAGATTTATTTTTTCAATAAAATTATAGACGATTTTGGGCAATCCCGCATAATAGAGGGGAAAAACAAAGCCAATGCTTTCAGAAGTGGACTCAATATCCTCTCGTTGCCACACTTTCGCGATAGGAATAAGTTCGCAGTTTTCTAACTTTTTAACAATTGTTTTCGCTATTTTTAGGGAGTTTCCCGTTCCCGTAAAAAAATAAATTGTCGTTTTCATAAATCCTAAAGTGTTTTCTACTTTTAGAATCTTATTTCGAGTCCCTTGATCAATGTCTATTATTGTTGGTAAAATAATATCATTTAAAACTCTAAGATCCACTATTTTATATATGAAACTTGAAAAATTTGATATTTTTTATATAATTGGTTTAATTGGAACAACAATTTTTATGATACTGGAATTGGTGTTAAAATTCATTTCGCTGGAATTCACTTTTTTAGTTTTCTTTTGGGCAATGAAACTTCTTTCTGGCTTTGGACTGATCATTACTATCGCTAATGGTATTTTATGGATACTAAATCGATTTACTGAGAAATTTAGTAAGAAGCATGTTCAGATCCTTGTAATCTTTCAAGTGATTATACCAGGAATATTGATAGGTTATGCAATTTACACTATTTTTTCAAACTTACCTCCTACAAAACCCTTGACAGGGTTGAACTACTGGTTCGATCTTCTCTTATTTTTATATGGTATACTTTCCTCAACGATTTCATTATACATACTCCCTTTATTTAGAGAGGAATTTCAGGATGCAGTAGACCAAGGTTTATTCTCACGACTCAAAAGTAGTGGAAAAAAAATAGGAAGAAAGATTAAGAAAAAATATTTTAGATGGAGAGGTAAATATGCAAAAGTTCAAATTCAAGACCAAATGAGTATCGGAGAAATACTTGGGATATGGCGAGATCGATTTGCTGTGTATTTGCTTATTCCAATTGCCATAGGATCACTTGTTTTTACACCAGTATTTTTCATTTGCATTGTCTTTTGGTTAAAGATCTTTATTTTTGAAAAGGGAGAACCTAAGAAATATGAAAGAATCGCCCTACTTGCTTCTATGATATGGATTGCGCTTATAGCATCTCTGTCTTATACTTTTAACTTGATATTCTATACATCAATACAACCACTATTCTGGACTATTCAGATTTTCTATTTAATTGGTATAATTATCTCCAGTGTGATATTTATTTACCAATTTATAAGACTAAAGGGAATAACAATTAAGAAAATCAAGAAAGAGATAAAGGAAAGAAGAGCGGAAAAACCTAAGAATGAAGAATCTAAAAAAGTAGAATAGAGAATCAAATAATAATTAATTTTTTATTTTCTAATCTTTATATATTTCTCTCAAATAATCTTCTGAGTTTAAGAAAATTTCATAATCACAAAATCCCCCAGAATTTCTGCAATACTCTAAAAACACTTTTTGTTCCTCTTTAGGAATGTTCATTTCATCTAAAATTATTTCTGCGTTTGTTAAATCACGTCCATTACAACCATTGATCTCTAATAATTCTTTTAACCGACTTAAGAATTTCTCTAGATCTCTTGTATTCATTTTCTATAAAAGAAGTATCATTTTTTATCCGATTTTAACTCTTTTTCCAAAGTTTTAATCTCTCGGTCAACAACTTTTGTCTTTGTTTTCTTTTCCTTTGCTATTGCCTTTAACTTATCATTTAGAAACTTTTCCTTTTCTCTTTTTAAATCGTTGTATTGTTTTTCAAAAGTCTTAATAATCGAAATTAATTCTTTCTTTTTTGAGGTTAATTCATTAATCTTATTATTGAGATCGTCTAATACTTCTTGTTGACTCTTTAATTTTAATTCAAGTTCTCTAATTTTATGGTCAAATTCCTCTGTTACCCTCGTTCGTACATATTCTTCTTTCTTTTTAGCGCTAGCTTCAATTTTCTCTATTTCAACCGCTATTTTATTGATTTGATCCCTAAGTTCTTCCTCAGACATTTTGATTTTCTTTGTTTTAATTTTTATACTATTTGCTTTGTTTTATATACTATACTATTCGTCTTTTTCTATCAATATAAATTTTTATTATCCTCATCAAAAAAAAGAGTTAATATTGAAATTATGTAAGTACTTTTTGAACCATTTATATGTCATGTATTTCACTAACCTGTAAAGTATGGTTCTATGGAATTAATTCACAATTTTATTTGATTTAATATGTCATCAAGAAAATAGATGTTATCCTGTTCAATCTCCTCCTTCAAAGTGTTTGCCAATGAATATTTAAAGGCCCATAACTCCACAATTTTATCCAAATTCTTTATTTTTTTAACAACTGGTACAAAATCACCATCGCCAGATACTAGCACTGCTGTATCATATACGTTTTCATATGCAAGAGAGATTATATCTACTGCGATTTTGATGTCTACTTTCTTTTCAATAGCATCATTACTTGCAATCTTATCAAAACTAGTTTTAATGATGTATCCACTGTTATTTTTTAAGTCATTGTACCACTTCTTTTTTGCTGGGCTGATTGGATATATGATTCCTTCATACAGAAAGATGTTCTGCAATTCCCGTTTTTGAGTTATTATCTTCTTTAACTTTTCATAATCTGCCCTAATGTTATATTTCTTAAAACCCATGAATATATTGCTATTATCAATGAAGATCGCAATTCTTACCATTGCGAGAAATAATACATTTCAAAAAATAAAACTTACGAAAAATAAGACTATCATTATAGATGGAGACAGCCCAGAAAAAGTAACCAAGAATCTAATCTATTTTTGGGATATAAAGAAAAATTCACATGATCATTTGAATACTACTAGAAATCATTGTCCAACTCTTCGTCATCGTCCCACATATCATAGTCCTCATCCGGTTCATAATCATCTTCATCATATGGGACATACTCTTCCTCATCATCATATTCTTCCCAATCCTTATCATACTTATTTTTCCTAACTCCTTCAGTATTACATGGGGTCAAATTTACATCCTCCTTATGATATTTTATTCAAATAAATTATATATACGGTATATAATCAAATTTAATATATACATATACTATTATTTAAACGTTTCTAATATAAATTAATCTCATAAAGGTTATTGTGATTCAAATGCCCCTTAATTTTAATCTAGGAATTGGATAGATATTTGTCAAATCGATAATCTAGGGGCTCATGATTGCTTTATTGGCATAGAAATAAGGAACCAAAATAAATTTATAGACGCCATCTTAAAAAATTAATAAAAAGATTAATTTTCTTATCTAATAATTCATTTAAATAATGGTTAATCAGTATGGCAAGTGAAGATCTGATTTATGAACAGCTCCGTGATGAGATTGATGAACGGATGCCAGTTGGATTTCCAGCACATGAAGATAGTTTAGAAATACAGATATTAAAGTCTCTTTTTACACGAAAAGAAGCTCAAGTTGCAATAACTTTAAGCGCATTACCTGAACCTTTAAAAAAGATTTATAAAAGGGTGAAAAAGAGCGGTATTACCTTATCACCAAGAGAATTGGAAGAACTTCTGGATAATCTTGTTGAAAAAGGAGCAATAATGGGTGGCGGAGGCCTATATGATAAGAAACATAACCGTAAAAGATATAGTTTAGCAATGTGGGCTGTTGGCATATTTGAATACCAATTAGGGAGATTGACCAAAGAATTTGCAGATCTGGCAAATATTTATTCTCATGACGTTTTCTATAAAGAATTTCATCAAAATGATCGTCCAGGACAATTAAGGACCATACCTGTCGAAAAAAGTCTTTCACCTGAATATACTACAGGTACATATGATAATATAAGGGAAATAATTAACAATAAAGTTGACAGAATAGCTATTATAGACTGTGTGTGTAGACAGGAACATGATATCCTTGAGGAACCTTGTAAACTTTCAGATACCCGTAGATGCTGTGTCATGTTCAATGATCGTGCAGTGAGGCGAATTGAAGATGGAAGAGGCAAAGAAGTATCAAAAAAAGAATTTTTTGAAATACTAAAAAAATATCAGAAGGAGGGATTTGTTCTACAACCTCAAAATAATCAAAATCCTACTTATATGTGCGTTTGTTGTGGCTGCTGCTGTGGTGTCTTAACTATGGCAAAACAATTTCCAAAACCTGCTGAATATTATTCCTCAGATTTTTATGCTCAATCAAATCCAGAACTGTGTAATGGCTGTGAAGTATGTGTGAAACGATGCCAAATGGATGCGATTACATTAGTTGATGAGAAAGCAATTGTTGACCTGGATCGATGTATTGGATGTGGAAATTGTGTAGCAACATGTGGGCAAAAAGCAGTGTTTCTTATAAAAAAAGAGAAGATTTCTGACCTTCCAAAAAACGAAAGTTCTATGTATCGGGGAATCATGATGAAGAAACGCGGTTTTCTTGGAACAATAAAAATGATTGGGAACATAATTACTGGAAGAAAGGTATAATCTTAGATGCCTCTTTTTTCTCTCTTATTCAAAACTTCTAGTTTCATTATAGGTTCTAATTTTAGAAATACATTTAAGGCTAGTTTAATAAATATATATAGTTAAAAGAAAGCCAATTACCAATAAATTTTGATGGTTAAACTATGATAAGAGAATTTAAGGGTAAGGTAGCTGTAATTACAGGTGGAGCAAGTGGTATTGGGAGGGGCTATGCTCATGCTCTTGCTAAGCGCGGAATGAAATTAGTTCTTGCAGACATTGATAAAGAAGCGCTCGAAAAAGTATCACAAGAGCTCAGTGAAATTGGTGCAGAAGTAATGACAGTAGTTACGGATGTGAGTGATCATACACAAGTAGCTCACCTAGCAGAGGTGTCATATGAACGTTTTGGATGCGTAAATATTCTATGTAATAATGCGGGAGTTGGGGGAGGCGGGCCTATAAATTTAATGACCCTTGAGAATTGGAATTGGGTACTTGGTGTTAATCTTTTTGGTGTAATTTATGGTATTCAATACTTTTTCAATCGTATGTTAAAGAGTAAAGAACCATGTCATATTGTAAACACTTCCTCACTCGCAGGGATACTTACAGCGGAAGGTCAACCATATGCTGCCTCTAAACAAGCTGTAGTGTCTATTAGTGAATCATTAGCACTACAATGCTTCAACACAAATGTAGGCGTTTCTGTGGTTTGTCCTGGTTATGTAAATACGAATATAATGAAAAATACAGAGATCCTTAGCCAAAGACGTCAAGGTCTTTGGCAACCAACACCAGAAATGATTAAAGCATCGGAAATACCCATGGAAAATTATGATAAAATAAATAGCGCAGGAATGGATCCTATAAAAATGGCAGAAATAGTAATTAAAGCAATTGAAAATGATATTTTGTATGTTCTAACTCACCCAGGATATATACAAGATTTAAGAACTCGTTTTGATAGTATCTATGAAGACACTTTAAAATTGCATGAAGATATTGAGGTTAAATGGGAAACAAAAACAAAGATTTTTAATAATATTAAACCCGCGTTTTCTGTTAGATACCCAGAAAACCTTTTAGAATTAAAACCAAATCCAATTGGACAGACATTACGTGTTTTTTTAATCAAACCTGTTCTTTTTGCATCTTTAATCCCCGGTTTTGATCTACTGATTTTTGTTTCAAGAGCTTCTCACAAACGATTAGAAGAAGCCGCAGAAGAAATTTCTAGTAAATTAAAACGGGTCGTAAGAGAAAGTAAAGTCATATCCAATAAACAAATAGACTTGAAAGATGGAACAGCCGCTTATGAATCTGTTATTGAATGTATTTCAGCTGGATTTTCTAAGCGTAAAAATATCCATCTTTCGGTTATTAAGGATGATCATTTGATCCGCATAAGTATTTTTGCTGGAGCTAATTATTACAATGAAAATATTGAAAATCTCAAAAAAATTTTGTATTCTCTTGAATTTAAGTAATAACATCTTATTATTAAGCGATCAGTATTATGAATGAAGGTATATATTCCTTCTTTCTCTAGAGGGAGACTTGAATAACCTTAAAGATGTTGAGTCAATGTTAGAATTATACCTAACTCCTATAGTGAATAGCTCCTTTGTAGGAAATCTTCAAACCTTTGACCGTGTAAAAAACAATCTTAAGAGGGATATTGAAATGATTAATCGTAAATTAACACATTTATCTAATTAAATATTCCACTAAAATGCATGTTTTTGATTAACTGTATTATAATATTAACTCTTAGAAGAAATTTTCTTTAAAGAATTAGGATTTTCAAACATAAGCGTATATATCTCGCTTGCCCTTCTTTTTATTCTTTCGATTTCAAGGGATCGATTGGTTTGATTTCTGGCATATCTCTTCATGGCAATCTCTCGCCATCTCTTTTTCCAAGAAGGAAATCCAGATTTGACAAACTTTTCTCGATTTGGAAAATCCTGACATACCCAATTAAACGATATAAAAAATCTTTTGGCACCAGCCTCTTTAGTAAGGTTAGGAGAAGTTATTCCTAATTTTCGAAGGTGTTGTATAAACCTACCTTCAACAGCATCTTGAAGTTCACCTTCAACGATTGCAGGTTCATAATATATTTCATTTTCATTAAAATATTCTCTAACGAGATCGAAACAATGACCCCTACAGAGAAGTATCCGATCTCCCTTACTATGATTTAGTGCTTTAAGAGCTTTGATCACCACTTTAACTATGTGTTTCTTTGGGCGATCATCATTCCTATTGTCTTCATTATATAAACCAACGGGAACTGATTGAAACATTATTCTTCCATTATATGTGTCCCGAAAGCCGATGAAGGCGTTTCCGACGAGATCTCCCGTCCCAGCATCATCAATTTCTATTGTCCTTCCCTTCCACTCGCTAGGACTGTTAGTGGATAGGCACGACTCTTGGTCGTCTTTTCCCTTTTTTGTCTTCATTACTAGTAAAAATGTATGCGATCATAAATAGATTATGTTTTCTCCAAGTAAATTCATTATTTTATAGAATTTTCTAGATGAAATTTTTAGTAAATAAATCCCATTTAATAAAAAAGTTATCTAATAAAATTAGATTGTTGAAGCTGTATGCGTACTCTCTACTTTAAATATCCAGTTGATTTTGCATTGACGAGAACAAAAAAATCTTTTTGCTGGTTCTTGACATATATTAATATGGTTATGTTCTTTATTCCATTTAGTACCTACGATGGTTTTTCCGCAGTATTCGCAAATCGCCATTTTCTTTAAGTGTTTTCTTTATATATACTTGATGATAATATTAGCTACCTTATATATATGCCTTAGAAAAATGAAAAAACATTTTTCCGAATTGGAACAAGAAAATTAACTATGAATTAGTATTTGCTACCATTTCCAAGAATTTAGATTTCGAGTAGGGTTTAACTTTAGTGTAACTGAGGTACTTACTAAAACTTCTCTTTAATTCTATTCTAAATTCTCTATCATCATGAGCAATAATCGTGCTAAATGGATAATTCATCAATTTTCCGTTCTTATTAAAAATTAAGAATTGATAAGAAAACGTAGGAATAGTTTCATATAAATGCGGTATTTTTACTGTGACATGAACTTTATATCCATTCATTTCGAATTTTTCCATTTTATAACCCACTATATTTTCAAATTTTAAATTTACTATAATCTAATTCTCCATCTTACAATGTCATATTTAAATCAGTCTTGTTATTTTTTGAAGTATTGGTTTTTAACTAAGTCTGTGTCTTGTATAACTTTACTTCTGCATAATAATTAAGAAGAAAATTTGTCTGAACGGTTGTAAAGGATTCAGAATTTAAAAATAAATCGGAAAAAGATTTATAAGTATTAAATTTAATATAGATGGAAGAAATGAATAACAAGATCACTAATAACTCATGAAATTTGCTTTAATAACATGAATTCTATCAATTCCATATCCAAAATATAAAACTAAAAAAAAATCAAATCATTAATCCAATAATCGAACCTAACTTACCCCAAAATCCTCTCTACAAAGAATAATACTTCAAAAAATGGCTATAGCTATTTAAATACCATCTTGAAAATTATTAGTATAAGCTAATTTAAGCAATAAATTTTAAAATGAAGATTCAGTATGAAAGCAAAATATATTCTGTTAGGTATTTCTCTACTAGGGATTCTCTTTTTTAGTGTTAGCTACGCTTATGGGTTTGAGGGAGAAGAAGGGGGAGGAGGAGACGAACTCCCTGATGATGATGGTGATGGCATAGATGATAATAAAGAAGATGAAGAAAAACGAATCATTGAAATATGGATTGGCGACAATGTCGTCGAAATCGCCTCAATCAAAAGAAGTGAAGAGCAAAAGGATATAATAGAGTTAAGGGTTGGGTATAATGAGGACGGTTTATCTGTACGAGTATCATATGGAACTATCGTTTATTGTGACCCTCCAGAAGAGGATCTACCACCAGAGGAAGAACCCAAACCTTCAGGCGGAGATTATTGTGAAGATTACATTGAATATAAGATAACATTTGAGGTATTCTTTCAAGGACTTATTGAATTTATTGATCTTAATGATAATGGTGTCCTAGATGAGGAGGAAGACGAAATAGTATCTGATTATTGGTTTAGTTCATTTCAACCTGTCGAATACAGTCTTACTCCCATCTCAAATGACACTAATTTACATTATCTATTATTCAATTCAACCGATGGCATATTTGCAGCTCACGTGTATCTTGTGGAAGAATTTGTATATGTGAATGACAATTTAATTTCCCCAACAGAAGCAAAAATTGATATTGAAATCACTGGTTATGAGTATGTAGAAGACAATTCTCAACTTGCATTAATCACAAATCTGTGGTCTGAAGAACATGGAATTGAAGGAGAAGAGACATATGATGAAAAAGAAGGATATAGTGAAGATGAAAAGGATGTAGTTGTCAAGGACGACGCGTATTCTGGATTTTTTAGTTGGAAAGAAACTGCTCTTGTCGATGGCGTTGAAATGGATGTGCTGACAAAAGAATTAGACTATGAGGGCGAAAATTTTCAAAAGCTTTTAATTTGTTATCCTCGAGGATATCACATATTTCATGACCCTAAAATCGGAATATTCATTGGGCAAGTCTCAAATGGAACATCACCCTTAGTTATCACAGGGGCAGTCATATCAGTAGTCGGAGTCTGTGTAATCACAGTAATAGTCCTTAGAAAACGTAGAATCCTATAATAATTTATAAAATTTTTTTTATTATCTTAATGTTAAATTTCAAAACCAATCATGCTTATTAAAGACTAATCCATGTAATTGTTAAAAAATAAATTTATTAAAATCAAAATTAAAAGAATAATTCTTAACAAAATAACGATAAAAGGATTTAGAAATGAAAAAAAGAACATTATTAATTGGATTTTCGCTCATCTGTATAGTCTATTTTGCATTAAATTCGGGGATTGCCCTAGCTGCTAATGTAATTGATTCCGATGATGATGGAATTGATGATGATTTTGAAGATATTAATAAAAGAGACATAGATTTAGATATCGCCCCTAACGAAATTACAGTAGAATCCTTCAGAAGAAGTGATAACCTTAAAGATCAGATAATTACAACAATTATATACACAGAAGACGGGATTAAATTTCGAGTAAACTATAAAGTGAATGCAAAATCTGAGTATGACTTTACATTTAATATAGCTTTTCCTACTATTGTAGAATTTGTTGATGTAGATTTCAATGGAATTTATAACCCTGAAATAGATAAAAATATCCAAAATTTCTCATTAGGAGAATTTTCTCCCGCCATTTATGAGAAGACAAACATTTCGAAGGATAGTGAATTACATCATTTGAAAATCCAGACTGTTAATAACACCTTTACAGCTCACATTTATTTTAGTGAAGAATTTACACTTATTAAAAACTCGCTAATCACCCCAGTCCAAGCTAAAATTGATATTGAAATATCTAATTTTACATATCTTAATGGAAGCTCTCAACTTGCCCTCTATACAAGACTTGAATCTGACACGCAATTTTCAGAAGTGGAAGAAACTGAAGATGAAATAAATAAATATGCTGTGAATGAGGGGGGATTAACAACTTCTCTAGAAGACAATACAGGATATCTTATATGGAGAGAAAATGCATTAATTGACAATTCCTCAGAAGAAATATTCATTAGCGAAATAATGGAAGATTCTATTGGTGATTATACTGAAAAGACCTACATAAATTATCCTCAAGGAGAAAATATTTATCACAGTTTTAAGATTGGAATTGAAGGATTATTACTGTCGGTAAAATCTTCACCCTTACCAATAACAGTTATATTATTGGTTATATGCGCTCTCAGTGCAATCGCTGCTTATTCGATCTACCATTATAGAAAATACAATGTACCTTCTAAGAACCATAAGAAGCAGAGGGAAAAAGCCCTTCTCGAATTATATGAGGATGATGAATTTGCGAGGCTTTTTGATAGTAAATTAGCTCTTCAGATGCTCCGAGAAGAAGATGCCATAGATAAGCTATACGTTAGAGGAGATATTAATCTTACCCTTGTTTCGGAGGATTTCTATAAAGTAATAGAACGATTTCAGTTTGAAGAACACGAAAAAAATGATTTTATTAAAGAAATGCTAAGCTTGACTCCTCATGAAAGAGAATTATTCCTTAGAGAAATGATAATAAACACTCAATAATTATATGGTCAATCCTCTGAAAATAATGCCGACCGAACATTTAAAACACGAAACTCTCATTTTAACCATTGTTCAAGAATACCTTAATCAAAATAGATACTTCAATATGAAAAAAATAATCTACTTTATTGAATCTAAACTAAAAATGATCCCTGTAGATCTTAATAAAAGAGCAATTGAAGAAATTCTAAGAGTTCTCGTCAGAAAGAAACTACTCGTAGAAGGTACAAAATTAACACAAATAGACCTCCTAAACAACAAAACTAGGGAAAAAATCTATCACTACATCCAAAAAAATCCAGGTGCATATTATAATAAAATTGTTTCCGTGTTGAACATAAATAAACCTGTGGTAGTATGGCACATAAACATGTTGATTAGGTTTGGATTTATTAGAAAAGAAGATTTTGAAAACCATGATATCTTTTTTGATTCAAATTTCAATGCTGATAATAAAAAGCTTAGTTTTTATACGTCAAAAGAACAAAGTAAGAAGATACTTGAATATCTAAAAGTAAATGATCATGGTATTACAAAAACTCATCTTTCATTAGATCTAGGTATGCATCACAATACTGTGTCAAAATATCTTGAAATTCTTGAAGATTTCAATGTAATACTAAAGAAAAAAACTCATAATAAAACACTATATTTCTTAAACGCAAGTTCTTAAATTAGTATGTTAAGCTAACACTACAGCTTCTACTATTCTCTTTAGAAATTTAAAAATACGTTATTCAATAAAACTAAAAAAATTGAAGTTAAATCTTTATCTAATTAAATTAGACTTTTGCGTTTTCGTAGGTGCTTACTTCTTAGCTCCTGCTTTTTTCTTAGGTGCTTTCTTCTTAGGTGCTTTTTTCTTAGGGGCTGCCTTTTTCTTAGGTGCTTTTTTTGCCATTATATTATACATCTCCTTTAAGTTTTTTAAATAGATTAAGCTTTCATATACATGGTGTTTAATTTTTATTTAATACTAAATACATTTTTAAAGATTACTATTTCTCATTATTGATTGGAAGATAACAAAAAACTGAGATTCTTAAATTGAACTCCAATTAAAGGTTCCATTTATCATCATGAGTATGTAAAGGAGAATAGTTTTATTCCTCTCACAATTTAAATTTTCATCTCATTTGCATATTCATATCTGTGTATTTCTAATCTTTAGTCTTTTTTTATGTGGGGATAGAGAACAATTTACTTAAAATATTAAATTATTATTTAATTATAAAGAAATTTAATGTTTTCGAGAGAAATACTGATCATCCTTAAAATTGAGTAAAATATGCCAGAGATTAACCTTACAATTCTCGTTGACGATCTAAATGGAGCTGAATTTGGATATATTAAGTCCTTTGGTTTCTCAATATTAATAGAAACACTCCAAAGAAAAGTACTGTTTGATACAGGTACAAAAAAAAAAGTGTTATTAGCTAATCTTGCCAAACATGGAACAGATCCTTCTTCCCTCGATGCTGTTATTCTTAGTCATAATCACTATGACCATACAAATGGATTATCTGGATTATTGAGAATTAATGAAGATCTGCCTGTATTCATTCATAAATATTGGGAAAAAAAAGTGAAGCATATAGGAGATTCTATTCCTCTAAAAAATAAGATTGTTATTGAGAGTGGAAGAAAACTATCTGAACTTGGGAGAGAGTTTTACATTACTAATGCATATCAATCTCCAGATTATGGAGGTATTTATGAGCAAGCTTGTTATGTTCAAACCAAAGGTTCTTTCCTTTTAATATGCGGATGCAGCCATCCAGGATTACTTTGCTTCCTAAATGATCGAGAATTTCTAAAAATTCCAAGTAATTCTTTTTTGCATATTATTGGAGGATTTCATAGTTTTACGTTTGACATTGAAACCGTTCAATTATTAGATTCTTACATCCGTTCTGTTATTGTGTGCCATTGTACCAAGAATGTTGATTTATACAGAAGCCAATTTAAAAATAAGTGTACTCTTGGCACTGTTGGTAAAACGTTAAATTTTTAGAGAATAACACTTTATTCGGTTATTGTTAATATTAAAGTAATAACCCGATTATAGTTATCAATTTCATTAACTTTTTCAAAATTAAGTTAACTGCAATGTTGTAATAAAATATTGAAATAAGATTTTAATAAGAAATACCACCTACTTTTAATATGAAAGATTTAAAAGATCCTAATTTAATAAAATAGAGGTCAATGAAATTTGAATGAGTTGCTTGGATTTTTAATGATATTTATTATTGGATCTCTTAGTTTAATAGGGATACTGATGATTTCAATAAAAGAAAAAACATTAGACAGAATTTTATTTATACTTGTAGCCTTCGCAACTGGCACCATTTTAGCAACAGCTTTATTTGACCTTATTCCAGAATCACTGCACCACCTTGAAGAATTAGGAACGGGGATAAGTATCAGCCTTGTCTTTACTTTCGTAATTGTTGGATTTGTCGTTTTCTTTGTCATTGAACGATTCATTTATTGGTTTCATGGACATGCTCACGAGGAAGAAAATAAGTTTGTTTGTTATGAATCAATAACAGAGGGAATTGATACTCCCATAGATAGAGGATCAAATATAAAGAGTTTTGCCCTCTTGAACCTAATTGGAGATGGTTTACATAATTTCTTAGATGGTGTAATTATTATGGTTGCATTTTTAAGCAGTGTAGGAAATGGAATTATTATTACACTTGCTGTTGCATTCCATGAATTACCACAGGAAATCGGAGATTTTGGTATTCTTGTATATGGTGGATTTACTAAAAAAAGAGCTCTTCTCTTCAATTTTTTAAGTGCGATGGTTGCACTACTAGGTGGGGTGTTAGCGTTTTTTTTATCAGAAGCAGTTGATCTGTTTAATCTTTTTTTCTTGGCATTTTCGGGGGGAGGGTTTTTGTATATTGCAAGTACAGAACTTATGCCTGAAATGACAAAGGAGAAGAACCTTAAGAAATCGATTATTCAAGCTTTAATTTTTGTTGCTGGAGTAGTACTTATCATGACACTAGTGATTTTATTACCACATGAATAGTTTATACTAAGTCATAATTTTTACTTTTTTTTTAGGTACAGAAATGTTTTTAAGCATTATTCTTGTTAAGGCTTCAAAAGCTTCTACAACATTCTCACCGGTTTTGCTGGAACACTCAATAAAACCATTTAAGCCCATCGATTTAGCTGTATTTATTGCATCTTTACGAGATATTTTTCTTAGATCCTCTAAATCTAATTTCCCTCCTAGTAGAATTATAGGAAAGCGTTGGTTTGCTTCTTTTATGAGAGATAACCAGTCTCCAATGCGAGAGAATGACATATAGTCTGCTATATCATACATTAATATCCCTCCCATAGCACCTTTTAAATATTGAGGGAACATGTACTTAAACCTCTCCTCACCAGCAAAATCCCATATCATTAGCTTTAGGTCCAGTCCATCAAATTCACAGTCCTTAGTTTGAAAATCAACTCCGATTGTCCCACGACAGTTAGCATCAAATACATTAGTCATGAATCGCTTTCTTAATGAGGTTTTACCACATCCTACATAACCGAAAATAACTAATTTCAAAATTGCATCATATCTTTCAATCATAATATCCCCTTCCAATGCTTCTTATACTAAGATCGTCAAAATGTAAAAACTAAAATACGCCATTAGTGTAAAAATTATAATGCAATGCTAAATATAATAACCTCCATATTTAAATCTATTTAAATTGATTAACCAACTTTGAAGTCCCCTCGCGTAAATTAACGATAGATTATCAGAATATAAGTGAATTTTATCTATTTCATTTTTGTCCTATGAATTTTAGGAAATTGTCCTGTTAAATTTCTGGTTTTGATAATTTACTTGCTAGTAGTATCTTTGGATTATTTCCCTTCTCATAACTTAATAGGTGATTTCTAAATACTACATCACTTATTAAATCATCGTAGTATAACGCCAAAATCATAGTTAGTCTAAAAAAAGTCTCAGTAAAAGCTTCCGTGTTTTCTAGCAAAATAACTTGATTCAGATTTATGCCTGCTTTTCCACAATCATCTATTAATTGAGAAACCGTTGACGAATTATTAGATTTTATGTATATAATGAGCTTAGCCCCTCTATAATACATCAGTTTTAAAGAATTAAATTGGAGATTTTGATTTAGGCCCCATAATTGAGCTATCACCTTGAAATTAAGTAAATTAAACAATCTGGTGTAAAATTTTATACCAATTTCCGCATTAGAATCAGATTCCTGAAGAATATCCTTAATGTCACACTCCTCCATTTGATTACTAATATTTTCATTAATGATACAATCAAGAATTATTTTATAAATTACTTCGCGCAATGATATCCCCTTCATTAAAAAAAGTACACTAAATAAAAACTAATCTTCTAAACATTAAAATGATAATTTGCTCATATAAATTTTCCATTTCTGTCATTTTTTCGTAGGAGAAAAATGAAATATTTCACTCTCTTTTTAAACCAAAACCATGCTCTATTAATTCACTCAATCTAGATACAAATCGAGTGGCAGGAGCACCATCAATCACATCGTGGTTAAATAGAATGGTCATAGTAAGATATTCTCGAATTTCAATTTTATTATTAATTACACCCGGTTTTTTCGTAATTCCGCCAATACCAAGAGCTAAGGGATGAGATGTAGTAGGAATCGGCCATCCATACACGTTTCCAAACATACCAACTGAAGTAACACTAATAGTCCCCATGATTTCTTTAGCTTTAATTGGATTCTTCAATCTCCTTTTTATAAGAAATTTTCGAAGAAATCTTGGGAGGTAAAGATAAAATTTTATCTTCTTTTTAATCTTATGTTCTCCTAAGACTGTTGCTCCACTTACTTCTTCTTGTTGTGCTGCCCTTATTTCAAACGTGATTTCTTCTGCACTCTTCTCATTTGTTTTTCTTATCACAAGAGGCATTACACTCTTAACTCCATCTACCTCACGCTCAACAGGAGTTGTGATATCAACATCATCAAATGTAATAATTTTTTTCCTTCCCTTCATCATAGAATGGACCTCCTTATGTTCACTTGCTGCTTTACCTATACATTTCAAAAGCCACGCTGTAAAAGATAACTTTTTTCCGGTTTCTTCTTCATAACTTCCAAGATATTGACGCCCTATAGTAACATCAACTTCAATTAAACCCTTCACGTAGTGAGAATTGTCAGCTAATGAAAGAAAGTCTAAAGTTGGAATTCTTGCTTTTGGAAAATTCGATATATTATAACCAGCATCATTCATCTTATCATTCAAGTCTTTTGAACTCTAATCGTTTGTTTTTTATTTTACAAAGTATTAGTTAATAAAAATTCATTATATATATAAAAACTGTTAAAAAATTGAATGGAAATAATTAAAATGACCCTATTTGATATACTCAATAAACATCAGTTAAAAGAACTTCTGGTTAAGTGTTGGATGACTCATGATGCCTCATGGTTCTTTAATTGTGTGAAAGAATTGGATATAGATACTGCTAATAAACTAAATAAAGCTGCTATTAAATCACTGGCTGCGATTGAGGTTCAAAGGATAAAGAACGCTTTAGGAATGGAAAATGTAAAAATTGAAACTTTTAACCAATTAAAAAACTACATTAACGATGCCTTTAGTGTAATTAAAGGTGATTTTATGAATTTTAATTATACATTTCCAGAAAAAAACCGATTACACTGGGAAATGAAAAAATGTTTTGCTTTTGAGGGTATGAAAAGATTTGGGCTAAAGGGAAAATATGAATGTGGGGTTTTATATCGTGTTAGTTGCTGGTTAGATGTCTTAGGAATTCCACATAAAATTGAACCCACATTTGAAGACTGCTTGTTATATTCCAAAGAAAAATGTTCAGGAGATATTATATTTTATTTTTAGAATTAATTGAGAATTAAAATCTTGAATGGTTAATTTATGCTAATGAATATTTAGAAATTTTATCCGCTAAATAATCTATTGGAAATTAGAGTGAATATATCAATTCTAAAAAAATCAATCATTTTTACACCAGATAATAAAAATCTGAATGATATTTAGCTTGTTTTTTAATTAAACAGTGCAAAATTTGATTACATCTATTCCTCGATTTGATCGTTTTTTTCCCTCCTTTTTAAACATACTATTATATTCTCATGGTGTACTCTCAAATATTAAAAGTAAAAAAATTTTTATCGATAATTAAAAAAATAAATAAGATTAGAGTTAGGAATTAAAAAACTAAAAAGAGGTGAATTATATTGGAAAGGAGGAAAATCTCTGTGAAGAAAATACTGAAAAAGTCAATAATGTTATCCTTAGCAATGCTTTACATAACAATTATTATTGCAATGATTGCAGGGGGTATTACTGCAGGTACAATGACATTGCTTACCCCTGAAGATTTCGGATGGACTGTATCTAAAATGAATTATCTAGGTTATAGGTCAATTTGTGCATTTGCACCTTTCAGCACCATTATGCTATTTGGAATGGCATTTATAGGTTTAATACTTTTGATAAAAATCATAAAATATATACGAAGGAAAGCTAAGAACTCAAAAGCCTATACAAAACTCAAAATACTCATAAACAAAGTTAGATAAAACTAATTTAATTTATCTTTTTTTTTTCATTTCTATATTTTATGGATGAAACAGATCTCATTATTATTCTACTTTTAATGAATAATTCACGATTAACATACAGAGAGATTGCTGATCATTTAGGATTATCCGTTAATGCAATATATAAAAGAGTCCAAAATCTCATTGATGTGAGAACTATCGAAAAATTTACTGCTCGATTAAAACCTTATGCTCTTAATGCAATTTATACGTTCATTTTTGGACAGAGTGATGCTCAAGACATTAATAACGCAATAGTCGAATTGGGAGACCATAATAATACATGGCAGATAATATTATCCAGTAGAAATTATGTATATATAGGGGCAATGCTGGAAAATATCCACCAATTAGATGAGTATTCTTCTTTTATCTCTCAGACTGCTGAAATTCAATCACCAAAAATAGGACTCCTTTCAGGAGTAAATTATATCTCGCCAGTCCCATACATTATTCCCAAGTCAAAATCACCGAATTATGATAAATTAGATTTAGAGATCATTCGATCATTACATAATGATTCCCGAAAACCTATTTCTGAGATTGCAGAAGATGCCAAAAGTACTCCAAATACCATTCGTCGGCGCTTAACAAGAATGATTCAAGAAGGTATAATTGAATTGTCAATTGATTTTAACCCTGAGGCATCAAATGATATTTTTGCAGTATTCCAAATAACTATAAATCCTTCAGTAGAAAAGAATGAATTTGCTAAATTTCTAAATGAAAAGTATCATCCCCACATCTTCTATTGTTGGACATTTAGTAACCTCCCAAATCATATTTTATGCTGGGTTTGGACAAATACGATGAAAGAATTGACTGACTTGGTTGAAAATATAAAAAAAGAGAAAACTGACTCTATCATCACTGATATTATGTATAAAGTCTTTTATTTTGATACTTGGAAAGAATCAATATTATATAAATAAAAAATAATTAATTAGGACGAGAAGGGTATTAAATTACACACAGAATTATCCAAATTGCTACTCTTACGAAATGTGCAGAATAGGAACAAACCCCAGCAATCAAAACAAATTGCTTAAGTCTTCTTTTTTCAAAATCAGTAAATATAACCCTTTTATTCTTTCTCCATAGATTTAAGCAAAATAATGCAGTTATTCCAGCAATCCCCGATATAATAATTTCTAGCAAAAGTAGAAACCATGAACCTAAGGGATTTATTGTACCAAAACAATCACCCCCTGTACTGGCCATATAAATTGCTCTTATAAAGAAAAATATTGGTCCTCCTCCCACTAGAATCCACTTTAATCGATTCAGAATAATTCTGTACCTCGGGCTCTCTGACTTTCTATGTACTTGATTTTTATTTATATTCATAGCACCATTATTAATTTTTTCTGAGATCCTTAACCCAATTTGCTCGATATTGTTGAGTGTTCTATCTTCTAAAGGTCCTTCTTTGTTGAGAACTATGCCTGTAATGGGGGGATAAATAATTGTTAGCTTCATCCTCTTTAAATAGTGAATAATTTTTTTTCCCGCAGAACCTGCTAAATGAAAATCTCCCTTCGTTTCAAACGCGAAACCTAGTTTATTCTCCATTCTCTTTTTCTTAATTATTTTTAAAAAAGATTTCATAGATTTTGAAATACCATGAAAATGCGTAGGTCCTCCAATCCCTACAGCATCATAACTTTCTAGTTCATGAATTTTAAAATCTTGGATTGAATTACAATCCACATATAAGTTCCCTGCTTCTAATCCACGACTCAATGACATCGCAACTTTTTTAGTATTTCCATAAACCGTATCATATAAAACTATTACTTTCTTCATATTTTTCCCTCGCTTTTTAGCAGTTGAAGTGCTTCATAATTTTTTCGATAGAATATCCTAGTGAAAAATCCATGCTCTCGTTCACAAAAAGGTAAACCCTTGGAAGCTAAATGATATTTCTTGCATTCTTCACAATTCCCATGATTAGGGCATCCTATTTTTGGACAAGGACAGCTAAAACCTATCATAATCACCTCTTATTGTTTTTAAGTTTAGTAAAGAAGATTACTAGATATAAATCTAAGTTCAGCCTAAAGCGAATAAATCAATAGATTTCTTTCCTAAATATAATAAAATTTTCAACCAATTTGTTAATATTCGAACTAATCTATATATGGTTTTATTAGTTTCTTAGAAAAATATCAAAACTACTTACTTACTTCAATAAATAGAGGATTAATAAAAAAAGAATCAAATAAAAATAAAAATCAAGAAAATTGAACTATTTTAGTATTCTCTGAAAGGAGGATATTAGAATTTGTTTCTCAATGAGTGCTTCGAGAGCTTCTATTACTTTATCATGATTTTTTTCATGTACTGTTTCTACAGCATCTTGTAAATAAAAGTTTTCTTGCTCTTTAGTCATAGAAACAATTACATTGATAAGGCGTCTTTCCATCTTGCTAAACTCTTCTTCTTTTAATAGTTGTAAAATATTTATAACCGGATTAATTTTAAATTCCTTTCTATAATAGAGATGAAAATGTTTTTCAAGAAGAGGGGGTATACTAGTATTAAATACTTTAAGATCACCATTCCATGCTTTTAACTTATCAGAAGCTATAGCATCTATACTCGAAAGGAACTCGGCTGTTCTATTTTTAAATTGTTCGGAAGCTTTTTCCTTTAAAATAAATACAATCCTAATATCTTTGTAATCGCTTATAAAGAAATTAAAATATTTAAAGTCAAGTTCTATCATCTTTTCAGTGCTTTTGAGTTTGTCAGATTTGATCGAAATTTGTTCTATTTCGTCTTTCCCCACTATTTGATCACTTAGCAAAGTGATTGCCTAGACGAAGCCAGATAATAAATCATTATGATAATTTTTCAACAAATAATAGCTCTTAGAAAAGAGATGTATTCCACTCTCTCGATGAGAAATAATTATTGTCTCGATATTCATTACATCTTTATAACATTGAGTTTTTGCTAGAAGATCAGACTCTTTTTTCCGTATTCGTGGTAATATTACATAGGTCCTTATAGCTATACTTCCAAAAATCCCAATAATCGCTAATAGGATATATACAATAAACCAAACTAGCTTATTAGATTGCGGAACTATTTCTTCTCTTACGGAAATTATAAAAGAACATTTGGTATTTAAATAAATGGAACCCTCTTTCGAAATTGTTAAAGTCATTTTATGATTGCCATTAAAATTCTTAAGAAGATGCAATTCCAATTGATAGATACCATCACCTGTAGGCTCAAAATAATCTGCATCAAATTCCCACTGATAAAATACAGTTGCATCATCAATTGCGGCCCCGGTAATGGGATCTGTTATATTAATCTGTATTACTATCGTTTCTCCGACAAAACCTTCGATCGAATCTTTAAAATCGATAGTATCTACAATAAATTCCATGCTATTAATTATTACAGTTATGGTTGTGTAAACTGTTTCAAAACCTGGTTTCTCTAATTTAATTAATGCGCTATAAGTATCTATGGTAAGGTTCACTGTATTTAAACGAACGGTGAATCCGTAGGTATTAGGTATTACTTCATGAAGACTTAACCAGTCAACACTACAATTAGCTCCCAGAATTAATTTTCCTGAACCCTCAACACTATAGTTAACGTGGATATCAACGATATCCCTCATATTAGCAGTAACAACAGAATTATCTACATTTATTATTGCTTGAATTGGATAAATGGTAATCGTAATAAATCTCGTAGCATCACCATAATTAGTTTTATTAGCAGAAATTGCGATAGAAAAGGTCTCAATTATCCCTTGAGTTGGTAAATTCCATGTGGAGAAGTTTAATGAATATGTACCATTATAATGATCAGTGACAGAATAAGGATTTTGCCAGTTTGTGCTTAAATTTACAGGCCAAATTAAATCACCAGAAATCGCTCCAGTTACATTTACTTGACAAACTACATAACTATTTGCCATCGCATTAATAATATGATATGGAAACTCTAATTCTAATCGTTGAGCGATTACTTTTATATGAATCAAATCTCTAATAGATTGATTTGCATAATAATCCATTGTAGCATTAACCGATATATAATAATCTCCTAAATCTAAGGAACTAGTATCTATATCAGCTAAATAAATTCCTGATCCTTGATAAAGCATATTACCAGATTGCCCAAAAGTAGAATTATAACTAAGGGAAGCAAAAGCGATAGAAGAATTTAAATCAGTATCGGTTAATTTCACTTTTATTAAGAGTGGATCTCCTGAAATGATCTCATAAAAAGAACTTACCGCTGTTAAGTTAGAATGATGCCACACTGTAAAATCCAATTGTTTGAATCCCACTCTATCTGTAGAAGAAATATCTTGACCATTTATCCATTTAATCTGAACAATATACATTCCAACAGTCATATTTCTCCCTACAGTGAAGTTCCCAAATGATACAACATGAGATGCTGGTTCTTGAGAACGTTGCCAAAGAATAGATGCGTTTGGATAAAAAATTGAACAATTAATCTGTGAGTTCAGAAGAGGGATTGTATTATTTATTCGTGCTTTAATTATGAATCTATCTCCATTAGTAAAAATAGAAGAATTTTCAAATTGATTATTTTTCCACACACTGAGATAACTTTCCACTATATAATTCTTACTAATTGCTTCCAATTTCCAAAGTCCGGTCCCTAAAACACCTAGAGGAATAGTTAATAATGTTGAACCAAAATCTACCTCCAAACAATTTTCGATTTGATCAGCTCCGTATCCGTCTAAAATGTGAACAAAGGACCAATCATGCGGCTTTTTAATTGTAAGCCATGATTCATAGTTAATTGGAATAGATGGGATTGAAAACTCAATTTGCCAATTAATTTGTTCTCCAAGAGAATATTGACTACCAGAAACACCTGAAAAAGATGAATTAAATTCCCTGATTACAAATGATTTTATTATTATTGAATCAATCGAAAAATCTAGATTATCTGTAATATTTTGAAAAACAGTGAAAATTACATCAGCCGCAGGATTACGAGTTCGCACCATATCGATAAATGAAT